>VAWU01000102.1:1833-3526 GCA_005888325.1 Actinomycetota bacterium | reverse complement strand
TGGAACTCCTCGCTTCGGTTCTCACGAGCGGAAGAAGGGCGTCGGGCCGTACAGCCTGCCCGCTGAAGTGCGCCCGTCGGAGTGCGTCGAAAAACCGGACCGTTCTCGGCACCGGACACGGGTTGAGCAGAACGAGACGGTCGCTCGTGTAATGGTCGTGCGCAAGCCAGCCTGCGCCGAACGCCGCGATCACGCCGATCGCCACCACAGCCCGCCGAACAAACCGTGGGAGCTGTCGAGGTGGAATTGGCCCATCCTTCTCGCCGTCAACAGGTAGAGCTTCGAGTTCGCCCTCAGATGCGTGTGCCATGGGACCTCGCCTCGCTAGCCCATGTTGCCCGATGAGGCGAGCCGAGCCGAAGTCGGCCAAAGCGAATAGGTATTTCCCTCGGCGAGCCGTCACAGCTCGGCACGTTGTGGTGTTCTTCTCGTTGTGCGACAAGGCGAGCACGAAGTGGGAACTCCGTCGAGCGCCCTGACCGCCGATGAGCGCCACCTGATCGAGATGCTCTATGGCCCGCTGCGCCGCTTCGCCGCCGCCGTCGGGCCAGCCGACGTCGAACCCGATGACCTCGTCCAAGAGGCGTTGTTCCTGGCGCTTCGACGCCGATCGCTCAGCGCCTATGAGAACGCGCCAGACCATCCTCAACCTGAGCCGAAACCACCGGCGGAGCCTGGCCCGCCGAGGCAAGTCCCTGCCGCGCCTGGTTGCCTCGGTTGCAGCACCACCACCCAGCTATCCCTCGGACCTGGCCGAGCTACTGCGCCTCCCCGCCGAGGTCCGGGCGGTGCTCTATCTCGCCGACGTGGAGGGCTACTCGTTCCCCGAGATCGCCGCCACGCTGCGGTGCTCGCCCGCCGTGGCCCGGGCTCGAGCGTCGCGCGGCCGTCGCCGTCTCCGCAGCGAGCTTGGAATGGAGGTATAGGACATGACCCCGGCCCGAGCCGCCTGGGACGAGTTGACCGAGCGAGGCCAGCCGCGCGGTGCCGACGCGCTGATCGAGACACTTGAGCGCCGGTTGGTGGACGGCGGGTCGCCGCGGCAGCCACGCGTAGGAGGCGGGCGGCGGCGCAGACCCACGCTTGTGCTCGTGGCTGCCCTCGCCGTGACGGTGGTCGTCGCCGTGGCCGTCAGCCACCGGGGTCGAGGCGATGAGCAGCGAGTGGCGGCGGGGCCCGAGCACTGGTTCGCCGAACCCCGGTTCCTGCCTCCGGGCTTCTCGCTCGTGTTTCGCTCAGGCGACGACCACACTCAGATCCTGATGTATCGGAACGGAGCAGCGCGCGTTGCCGTGGTCGACGTCTTCTCGATTCGCGGGCCAATCGACGTCAATGCATACTGGCCTGGTCGCACCTTCCGACGTGTGAAGATTCGCGGTCACGACGCCTCCTTGGTGGTGGCGAGTCCTGCTGCACCGGAGGACGGCGTACGCGTCGTCTCCTGGCAGGAGCGATCGGACCTCGGCGTCCACCTCGCCGTGTCCGGGCCAATGGCCGACGAGACCTTGCTCGCCATCGCCAACAGCATTGATCCGAGGTCCAGCCTTCCGAGCGCATCTCCGACTCCATCATGGCCTTGAGGGGTTAGCAAGGAACGCCACCTGCGCGTCATCACGCCGCATGGGCTATGACGCGCCGTTAGCTGATGCCGAGCGGCAGTTCTGGCGCAAAGTGCGAGGGACTAACGCGCAAA
>VAWU01000102.1:0-1801 GCA_005888325.1 Actinomycetota bacterium | reverse complement strand
CGAACTAGCCGAGTGAACCTTCGCGCGAGCCGGACAAGCCCCGCCGAGGGCTGGACTCCAGAGATCAAGCCCGGCGAGAACGCGATCGGATCTTGCGGCTGAGGAGTCAAGGACAATCCGACTCTTCCTCCGGCCGTACCACAACCCCGCGCCAGCGGACAGCGCGATGACGATCGCGAGGACGATCACGGTGATGGCCACATCCACTGGCGTCATTGTGGCTTGCATACGAACTGAATTCACTCGCGATGAGCGCCGAGCGGCAGCTCGGGCGCGCCCGGTTCGGATGCGTATTCGTCGCGTATGAGAATCGAGCGCCACACAGATCGCCGGCTACGGCGCGCTCTGGCCGAGCTCACGCCTTGTGCCTTCTTCACCGCCAGCGCGTCCTCCGTCCGCTGGCCGATGAGCCGGCCCTGCGCCGTTCACCGAGAAGACGAAGGGCATCGATCACCGTTATGCCAGCCAACCGGCGTTCTTCGCGCGACGGCGGTTCACGCCGGTCGTCGATGGCTCGACCGTGCGCTGGGACCTGCGCCCGTCGAGCTGGGTGAACGCCGCCTACCGCTTCGTCGCCGGCAACCTCACGCGAGCCGAATGGCGTCAGCACCTGAGTGCGCAGCCGTACAACGAGACCTGCGCCGCGGGTCACCAGCCGGGAAGGCGTAGCGCCGAACCGGCCGGTCCGGGCGCGCGGGGCCCGGACCGGCTCGGCCGTCGGTCGTCGTCAGACGGCGTCAGTCGTCGTTGTCGTGCCCGTGGTGCTCGTCGTGCCCGTGGTCGCTGTGATGCTCGTGCTCCTCGGGGAAGCTGATCTTCACGACCTCGCCCGGCTTGAACGGCGCACCAGCCGGGAGGACGGCGGGTGCGATGCTCCAGTTCGACACGTAGATGTCGTCACTGCGCTCGGCGAAGCCGTTCGGGAAGTTCAGGTTGCTCACGAGCGGGATCGGCTTCGCACTGTGCGGCGGGACGCGCACGACGGCACCCGTACCGGGCGCGGCGTTGTCGAGACCCAACGTCGAGAACTCGGTGGCATAGAACGTCCCGTCGACGAAGCCGCAACCGGTCACCGCGGTGAGCCCGGACGCCCACACCGTCGGCACCGGATGCTCGCGGCGGGTGTCGACACGCCAGACGACGGAGGCCCCGGGCTCGTTGCCGCCACCCGTGAGCTCACCGACGTAGAGCGCACCGTCGGGACCGCGGTCGACGCACGTCGGGACGGCGTCCGACACCGGCGGGTTCGGGAAGAACGCCACGATCTCGATCCCGTGTGACGTCACGCGGTCGAGTGTGTTCGTGGCCGCGTCGATGACCCATTGCGTGTGCTCGTCGGCGAGGATCGCGTAGGGATTGCAGTCCGGGAACTGGCCCGGAACGAGGTTCGTGTGGGTAAGGCTCCAGTCCCAGTCGAACGCACCGACGCCCGCGGTCGGCGTGAAGCTGCCGTCGCTGTTCAGCTTGACGACCTGTCCGGCCTGCGTCTTCAACGCGGAGACGAGTGACGGCGGGAACGAGCCCGCGGGGAGCCCGCCGACCTGCTGCGGACAGCTGGTGATGACCGTGTAGAGGCCGCTCTCGTCGTTGAACGAGAGCCCGTCCGGCCCTGTGGCGAACACGCCGCCTTCGCCGGATAGCGACGCCAGGCCGTTCACGATCCGGTGGTGCGAACCGGAAGGGGTGATCACGCTGATCGCGCCGGTCAGGCCCGGACAGATCGGGCCCTCAGGCCCGCCGGGCACGCAGGCCGGTCCTCCCTTGCCCGCTTCCGCCACGTAGAGCTGGCCCTCCTCGCCGA
>VAWU01000101.1:2053-4143 GCA_005888325.1 Actinomycetota bacterium | reverse complement strand
TGCGGCGCGCAGCACTCGTAGTGCTTCGGAGCGGTCGCGCGGTGGCCCGAAGACGTTGTCGCCCGCCAGCTGCATCGCGCCGTAACCCACTCGGTGCACCAGCCGGCGGCCGAGCGCGAACGATCCCGCGGCATCGATCACTGATGTGGTCATGCGCGATCGTTTTCCAACTGTGCCGCGACGGCTTCTAGGGCTTGTGCGGCCTTGGTGAGCGTTCGGGGATCGACGTGGTCGAGGACGCGGTTGCGCACACTTGACAAGTGCGATGGCCACGCCGACCTCAGCTTGGTCAGGCCTTGCGCGGTGATCTCGGCCAAGTTGCTGCGCGCGTCGGCGGAACTTGTTCGCCTCGTGACCAGCCCACGGTTTTCGAGGTCGTCGACCACTCGAGTGGTCCTGCTGGGAGACAGTCCGGTGGCACTGGCAAGGTCGGCCATCCGGAGTTGACGGTTGGGCGCCTCCGAGAGGTTCATGATGACCGTGTACTCGCTCGACGAGAGCCCTGTGGCGCGGACCATGTCGTTGTGGAGGTGCCGCGGCAGCGTCAACACGATGCGCATGAGCGCGCGCCAAAACGCCTCCTCGGTTGCCGTGAGGGGCTCGAGGTCCGCCATCCGCCGAGCATAACTTGCTCCTCCACGCAACATCTGTACGCCGCAAGCCCAAGTCGGCGCAGCTGTCTCGCAGGCGGTGCCGCCCAACGGTTGCTTGCCAACGCAAGTGCCGTTGCCTAGGATGCCGATCGACCGATTCGTGCTCGCCGAGCCGGGCCAAGACGGGAGGCAAGACAAATGAACGTCGCACTCACCGGTGCAACCGGATTCATTGGGTCGCACATCCTGACCGAGTTGGTGTCCCACGGGCACGGCGTGATTGCGCTCGTCCGTGACGATACGCAGGCCGTGACCGTGGCGCAGCGGGGCGCGAAAGCAGTCGTCGTCGACTTGTACGACACGCCTGCGGTCATCAAGGTGTTCAACGATGCCGATGGCGCGGTCCACACCGCCAGCCCTGGCGACGCGACGAGCGCGGACCTGGATTCGGCGGTGGTGGACGCCGCCGTGAAGACGTACCCGGCGAGTGGCAAGCCGTACGCGCATATCAGCGGTCTTTGGGCCTTCGGTTCGAACATGTCGATCACCGAGGCGTCGCCGTTCAAGTCGCCGGCGTTGGTGGCCTTCAGGGAACCGATCGAGCAGCGCGTGCTCGCCGAAAAGGGCATGCGCGGGATTGTGATCGTCTCGAGTACGGCATACGGCGATGGCGGCGGCGGCGTCCCCGGCGTATTGCTCGCTTCCCCTCGGGACAGTGACGGCAATCTGATCATGCTCGGTACGGGTCGACAGCACTGGTCCACCGTCCATGTCGCCGATCTGGCCAATGTGTTCCGCCGGGTCCTGGAGAACGACCGCGCGTCTGGTTATTACGTCGTCGGGGACGGCTCGAACGCAACGGTGGCGGAGCTCACCGAGGCCGCAGCAGTGGCTGCGGGCGCGCCGGGAGCCGTCCCGGGTTCAGACGATGAAGCGAAGCGCGTGCACGACTCGGCGACTACTTCGCTGAAGTGCTCCTGCTCGATCAGGGCACGACCGCTGACCTGGCCCGCACCGAGCTTGGCTGGCAGCCGTCCTACCCGAGCCTCGTTGACGAGTTTCGCCACGGCAGCTATCGGAGTTGAGTGGCGGACCGGAGGGTTGAAGGAGGAGCAACGAGATGGAGAGCGCGATCGAGGTGGTGCGCAGGTTCTGCTTTGCGTGGTCCGAAGGCATGGAAGCCGATGCCCTGGCCGCGTTCTTCACCGATGACGCCGTCTACCACAACATCCCGTTGGCGCCGGTCAGAGGCAGAGAGGCCATCGCCAACAACTTCGTCACGTTCATCCGCCCGGGTCCGCCTGGCGTCGAGGGCCTCGACCTTCGCATCGTGAACATCGCAGTCGATGGTCCGGTCGTATTGACCGAGCGGGTGGACGTCTTCAAGCTCCCCGACAAGTCGTTTGAGATTCCGGTCATGGGTGCGTTCGAGGTAACCGACGGCAAGATCAGCGCGTGGCGGGACTACTTCGACCTGAGCCAGGTCACCAGCCAGTT
>VAWU01000101.1:0-2018 GCA_005888325.1 Actinomycetota bacterium | reverse complement strand
GAAGCTTGGTGCCCGCGGTCGACGGTGTGCATCGCCGGCAGCCGGAGGGGTGAGCCGATGACCCATGAGTGATCTCACGAGCGCTTCGATGTTCGACTACGACGCCCGGCCGGTCACCCCGCAAGTGGCGATCGTTGGCCTGCGGGCGTCCTCGGTCGGCTACCAGCTGCGCGACTTCCTCAGCCGCAACGGCGTGCCCTACGAGTGGGTCGAGATCGACGACACCGAACGGGTCCACACCTTGCTCGACGGCAGCGACCTCGGCCCTGACCACTTACCGATCTGCATCCTGCCGGACGGGAGCAGGCTCCCCATCGCCACCGTGGAGGCGGTGGCGACCGGTCTCGGCCTGGTCTCGCTGCCAGAATTGGCCGAGTACGACCTGGCGATCGTCGGTGCCGGCCCGGCGGGGCTCGCGGCCGCGGTGTACGGCGCCTCCGAGGGGCTGCGAACCGTCGCCGTCGAGGCCGTCGCGCCCGGAGGGCAAGCGGGCACGACGTCGATGATCGAGAACTACCTGGGCTTTCCCCAAGGGATCAGCGGCGGTGAGCTGGCGACGAGAGCCACCGCGCAGGCACGGCGCTTCGGCGCCGAGGTCCTGCTGGCACGGCCGCTCGTCGACATCGCCAGAGACGGGCTCGGCTATCTCACTCGGCTGTCGGACGGAGCCGAGGTTCGGTCGCGCGGGTGGTCTTGGACTTCGTCGGTGAACGAGCCGTAGACCAACTCGACGTCCGCATCGTGGCCCGAACCCTCCGACTCTCTCCACACTTGGTAGACGCCTGCGGGTTGGGCGGCGGAGAGGGCACATCGGGGGTGGGATCGAGCCGCCCCTGTCCGCCGCGAAATACGCGGGTCGTGAGTACTGTCCGCTCGACGCGGTACTCCTCACTGGGCACGATCTTCATCATTGCTCCATCAGCGAGCGCCGCGCCGAGCAGTTCGGAGCGCACTAGTCAGCCCGCGCCGCGATCCTCGGTGAAGGGCAATTCGGTTCAAAGGCTATGGTGCGAGAAGCTCGGCTAGGAGAGCTTGATCGGCTGGAAAGGTGCCGGTGGCGGCGTGTCTGCGGAGGGCAAGCTCCAACAGCGCGCGATCACCGCCGAACGAGCGCACACAGGATCGTGCCTCAGCGAGTCGCTGCGCCAAGACCAAGAGCGCGACCCGCATCAAGGTCGGTTCGATGACGCGGGGCAGCCGCGCGATGGCTTCTGCAACCTGGCCTTCTGCGCCTTCCAAATCGAGCACTCGAAGACGCTCCATGGCTCGTTCCATCGCGCCGTATCCCCGGGCGAGGTCGAGCAGGCGGCGAAGCTCAGCGAGCGGCTCGGCATGATCGTCCACGCGAATGTGGAACACGCGGCCCTCCCACGGCCGAGCATGCCGATCGCCACTCACGACGACCAACCCTGCCGACTGCACACCGCGAAAGTCACCGCCTTCACGCTGCGCCCCCTCCATCGCTTGCACCAACCTCTCGGCGAAGTCACCGTCGCCCCGGACGTACGCTTCTTTCATCGCGGCCGGGACCGTGTCGTTGAGCATCATGTTGGCCTGGACACTGAACCCCAGTCCCTCGACGTGGCCCGCCTCAGCGACACAGGCTCGCCCGGTGTGCGCCGCGACCTCCCCCTCGGCATCGACGACGGCGACCTGACGCAGGTCGCGATCCGCATCGATCACGAGCAGAGCGTCAAGCGTTTCACGAGCCGAACATCCCGAGCGCATGAGGTCAAGACCAAGCACGCCGTAGGACGGATCAGCAAACGCTTGACTCACAACCGCACCAACGCCTGGCTCCAGATACGGCGTGATCAAGCCCGCAGCAAAGAAACAACTCTGAACTGCGACACCGAGCTGCCCGGTTCCCGGATCTCGAGCCACGATCGAATACGTCATCCGAACCAGTACCTCCGCCCCGGGACCGACCGCCCAACGAGTCGAGTGCCGTCGTCACCGCTCAGATTGCCCAGTGAGACTGGGGACGTGCCACTGATTGAGGGTCCACCGTCTCATTC
>VAWU01000100.1:1579-3833 GCA_005888325.1 Actinomycetota bacterium | reverse complement strand
CAATCACTCGACGAGGCGTTGCGTTGACCCCCTGAGACCGCAACCGTTCCCGGCATGGGATGCCCGATTGCCGTTCGCAACGGATCAGCTCCGCGTGACGCTCACGTGGTCTCGAGGGGCGTCGTTCGTGTCGTTGGCCAGCCATGACACCGCGCCCTTCATCCATTGGCAGGCGAGCAGCGCCAGTTCGACATCGAGGCGGCCATCTCGCTCGAAGAGGCCATCGCTCCCACCATCGCGACCGAGCCCTCCGGCGGATCGATCGGTCACGGGAGGGAGCTCGGCCGGCACGTTCGCCTATTTCGAGTAGAGCTCCGGCGAGCAACGCGCGCGTGCGGACCCGGTCGTACGGGGCATTGGCGTCGCGCCAGAGGTCGTCAGCTCTCCGAGAATTGCCACTGCGTCGCGCCGAACGGCTCGATGGTTCCGAGCGCCGTCGCCACCCGGGGCGTCATGCGGTAGACGTGCCACGGCGGGGGGCCCGCAGACGGGGCGCTGTAGTCGGCGGTCAGCGCCAGGCCGGAGTCGTCGACCCGAGCCGGCCAACCCTCTGCCGCCCACCGCCGGGCGAGATCGGCCACGAGCCGCGGATCGGTCACCTTGTGCGCATCACCTTCGACGACGAGGTCGAACTCATCTGCAGCGACGCTCAATGTGCAACGGGCGTCTCGAGCGACATTCTTTCCCTTCCGGGTGGTCTCCCCGGTCTCGAACCAGAACGCTCCATCGACCCACAGCGCACCGACACCGGTGACGTGCGGACTCCCGTCTCGGTTGATCGTCGCCAACCAGCAGGTGTGGCGGTTGGGCCCGCCGCTTCCCGGAGCCTGCGTCAGACCTCGCTCGAGCCGTCGAGCGATCTGTGGCCATTCGATCAGGGGCGAGCCATAGGTACGGTCCAGATTGACTGCTTCCATACCGGTCATGACATCAGAACGCCTCAGAACTCATCGGAGACCCTGCCTGGAGACGTCCGCGCTCTGCCGAGCCGGCCGCTACGGACGACGGACCCGTAGAAAACAAGCGCCGTGAGGGCGATCACGACCTGGACGAGACGGTCGTCGCCTCGCGGGACCAGGGTGCCGACGACATAGTGGTCGATGAACCCGCCGTGGTAGGGATGATCTCCGGCGCGTCGTCGAAGCCATTTCTCAACGTTGGTCAGCGGACAATCGAAGCCGACCGTGACGCTCACGAAGGCGACTGTCAAAGCGGCCAGATGCGGCCAGACGAGACGTCGCCATCTCCACGCGAGCGCTCCGCCAACGGCGACGAACGCCAGGTAGACCAGGTGCACACCGACAACGAGATCGGCGAGCAGCCGATATGCCATCGACTCGACCGTAGCTCTACGGCCGGCTCGGTCGGGCCCGCCCGGGAACACGCAGGAAGGAACATGATGGCAACGACGTCCCCGGAACGGACCATCCGGCGCATTGCATCCATCACCGTGGGCGTCGTGCTGTTGGCGGTGCCGGCGTGCACCAGCAGCGACCACGGCGCGAGCCGCCCGACGAGCACGGTCGCGCCGACGACGGCCCAGCCGCGCCCGGCGGGACCGGCAGCCGATCTGTCGACCGAGCTGAGCGGTGGCCATGGCGTCATCATGGGCGAGGCCGTTTCGGCCGATCTGCGGCGTGTCGGCTACGTGCAGCATGAGCTCCTGGCGGCCGGTACCGCCACGTCGTACAAGGTCGCCGGCGCGCTGACCGGCGACGGTCGCTGGACGTTCGCGCCCGACGCGAGCGCGCCCTACCGCACGCGCGTGCTGGTGCGCGCGCCGGCGAAGGCGCGGGCGTTCAGCGGCACCGTGATCGTCGAGTGGCTCAACGTCAGCGGCGGCGTCGACGCCAATCCCGAGTGGGCGAGCACGCAGGAGGAGATCACCCGCGCCGGCGACGCGTGGGTAGGCGTGTCGGCCCAGCGGATCGGCGTCGAGGGCGGGTCGTGTCGTTGCTGCTGTCGGAGCCGCTTGCAC
The DNA here is from genome assembly GCA_005888325.1 of Actinomycetota bacterium. Taxonomy (NCBI): domain Bacteria; kingdom Bacillati; phylum Actinomycetota; species Actinomycetota bacterium. The sequence continues at coordinate 1,855 of VAWU01000100.1, read as the reverse complement.
ACGCGGTGGCCGCGAAGCACAGCAGCATTCCGACCCGTAGGACGCCACCGGCCCTATTTCAGCGCTCCTGGTCGTCTGCGATCCGTTGCAGTTCCACCCTCGGTCTGCACGTCGACGCGGACAATGGTGTGGGCCTCCGGACCTGGGTGAGGCAGACCGCACTCCACAGGTGCGCTTCGGGGTCGCCGACGCCCCTCTCCGGAGGGCCGTCGTCACGTCCTCCGGATTCAGCCCTTGACGATGACGACCTCGTACTGGTTGGCAGTCGGTGGAAAG
>VAWU01000100.1:0-1499 GCA_005888325.1 Actinomycetota bacterium | reverse complement strand
GGCGGACCACCGAGATCTGGTTGCTGAAGTTCTGCACCGGCCAGAGGCGCCGCCCGTTGAGCAGGATGCCATCGACGTTGGGGACACTCACCCCTTCGATGAGCGCGCTGGTTCCGGTCGCGGGATCGACGGTGTAGAGGCTGGCGTTGCCCGTGTGCGCGACCACGAGCGTGGTGCCGTCGGCGGTGGCGGCGATGCCGTTGAGGCTGAACTGCCCGTTGATCTCGGCGGCGGGGCCGCTGAGCGCGAGTGCGCGGAACGGTCCGGGCACGCCCCCCGCGAGCGGCACGAAGTACAGCGTCGGATGGGTGCTGTCGGTGAACCAGGCGCCCTCACGGGTGATCGTCACATCGTTGATCACCGGCCCGTCAGCCGGATCTGCGAACTGGTAGAGGGCGACGGTCGACCCGGTGGCGGTGTCATAGACGTAGCCCTGCCCGGTGAACAGCCCGGCCACGAAGAGCAGACCGCTCGCCGGGTCGAACTTCATCCCCGCCGCCTGGCGGGTGTCGGGGGCGTCGATGAACAGCTCGGCGGTGCCGTGCTGCAGGTCGCCCCGGAAGATGTCTCCGGTGAACAGGTCCCCGGCGAAGAAGGTGGAGCCCGGGCCGCCGGCGATGCCCTCGGCCGCCGTGGCTCCCGGCAACACCACCACGTCGGATCTCGGAGCGGCAGCCGCAGGTGTGGCTGTCACCACCAGAGCCAGCACCGCCACGACGGTCAACCTCGACCAAGCATCCCGGACACATTGCATTGCTGGACGCATCGCAGCCCCCTCCCGGCTCGCGGACGGTCACATCATCTAGAACCCGAACGCGCCCCGCAAGCTCGTCGCAGTAACGGCGTTGCCGAGCAGCGGAAGACCAAGCATCTCTTCGACCGCTCGAAGAGAGCCGTAATGGCTCACGGGCCTCGTCACCACGGTTCCCGGCGCCACGCTCGGGGCGACGATGACGTTGGGGTTGTAGCTGTTCTCGTCCCAGAGCCACAGCACCGCCGTCCGCCCGGCACGGTAGTCGGCGCCGTTCAAGATGGCCTCGACATTGGTCGCGGCCCACGCGTCTCCCTGGGCAACCGTGCCGTCGTGGGTGTCGTCGATGAGGTTGGGGGTGATGAAGGCGAGCGTGGGGAGGTGGTCGGGGTCAAACGCTGCATAGTCGACATCGTCGGTGTTGCAGGCCGCGCGATCCGTACCGCCCACGTAATAAGCCGCGGGATTGTGCTTGGGCCGATAGAGATCGAAGTTGTCCAAAAGACAGTTCGAGCCCATCGACTCCTCGTAGGAGATGGCCGTTCCCCCGGCAGTGCGCACCTGCCGGAAGAGGTTGTCCACCGTGGTGGAACAGGTCGCCGAAGGCACACAGTCGCTCTGAATCGGCGTGTCGTCGCGACCGGAGGTGAGTGCGATGTAGTTCGGCAAGGAGTTGAACTGGCTCCCGGCGTCGGAATACTTGGTGGCGTAGCCACACGCGTTCGCCAGGGCGGTGGCATAGGGGGCC
>VAWU01000099.1 GCA_005888325.1 Actinomycetota bacterium | reverse complement strand
CGGCGCGTCTTCCGCCCACAGCTCGGCGATACGAGCCTTGGCCTCATCTGAGATCCACTCCACGGCACAACCTCCCGCTCTGATCGAACCCGACCGAGGCGGGTGTTGCGTTGATCCCCTGAGACCAAGGCAGTTCTGCGTTACGTCGAGGCGAGCGACCCACAGCAGGTTCGGTGGTATCGGCAGGTCGTTCTACGCGGTCACTGTCGCTCGGAGACGACAGGTAGTACAACGATGCCGATGGCACTCGAGCTCTTGCCCCTCGCCACCGGTCGAGTAAGTGTCCGGCCCATTGTGTGGATACCCAACACACCGCTTGGAACGCGGCTCGTTGGCGAACTGTCGTCCTTTGACATAGAAGGCGAGCGACTCCGCGCGCACATGTTTGGAGTGGCGGCGGCGGATTGGCCAGTGGTTTCGCCAGACGCGACCGTGTCCACAATCGACGTTCGAGTCACCCTTGAGACTGATGACGGAGCGCTGTTGTACGCGCAGTACGGCGGCCGTATTGACATGACCAAGACGCCCGTCACCGTGTACTCCACACCCCGCTTCGACACCGGCGATGAGCGCTACTTATGGCTAAGTCGAATACAGGTCGTGGGGAAGGGCACGTTCGACGACACCCTCACAAGCATCGAGTACGAGTTCTACGAGCTTCGGTGAGCCGACCAGACCTCATTAGCGACCACCTTGTACCGGGGGGCCACGACCGATTGCCCGATCCGCCAGCGCCGAGCGGCAGATCTGGCGCGCGCAACCCGGATCATTGACACGCAATGCTCGCGGTCGCGAGCGCGCTCTATACGGCACTTCGATGACACTCGCCCTGGGCTTTCGGCGCGTGGGATCGAACACACGTTGGACTGATCGGCTGCTGTCAGTTCAGGTCTTGCAATGCTTCGGTGGCGCGTCGCTCGACGATCGAGTACCCGTAAGCCGCAGCGGCAGCGTGCGCCTTGGTGAAAAGGTCCCGTGCCTTCTCGGTGTCGCCTGGGCCACGACGCTCGGCGAGCATCTTTCCCCATGAGAGGTCGGTGCGGGCGGCGAAGAACTTGGCACCCACCCGGTCGCTGAACGCGGCGGCTTGAGTGAAGTAGGCGTTGGCCTGGTCGTAGCGGCCGAGGACGGTCGCGAGGCCACCGAGGAAATGGCTGACCGGGTCTGCAGGCGTAATAGTGAAGGGCAACTGATCGGCCCATGGACGGAGCTGGTCGAACAACGACTCGGCGTAGAGCGGGTCTCGACATTCGATGGCCGCTCCGGCGTAATTCGCCATTCCCGCGATCCACGTTGTTCCGTCCAACGGCAGATCGAAACCTGCAACCGCGAACTCCTCCAGCAGCTGACGCGCGTCGTTGGTGCGGCCCACCTCTGCGTATGCACTGGCCAGGACCGCACGGTACATGGGAATCCCTGGATTCTCGTCGACCGCCTGCTCGATGAGTGGGACGAGCTCGCTCAGCGTTCCGCGCTGAAGGTACACGGTGATGCGCTGCGCATCGAAGAACAACGTGGCGTCGGGCTCGCCCCCGTCGGTGCCGATCTGGAGTGCCTCGGTGGCCAGTTGTTCGGCCCGATCGGTGTCCCCGGCGATCTGAGCTCGCCCGGCACCTAGGTAGGTGTGCACCCACCTGAGGGTCGGCTGGTCCAGCTGCTCGGCGAGCGATCCCATGATCTCGAGACAGCGGTCTACCTCGTCGATGTCCCCGGCGGACGCCGTCGACCAGAGGCGAGTAGTCGCAGCCCAGAAGAGCAGGAGCGGGTCGCCAATTCGCTCGGCGCGGACCACGGCGTCGGCCGTCCGGGCCAGCGACTGCTCGAGTAGTGGTGGCGTGAGGAGCGGCCAGCAGACCTGGTTGAGGACCTGCACGATGACGGCGTCGTCACCAGAGGACTCGGCGATGGCGATGGCTTCTTCGGCCAGGGCCTGGCGCCGCTCGAGCGGGCTGCCGAAGGAGAGTTCGGCACATACGGTGGCGAGCACGAGCGCCCGGTCGAGATGATCTTTGGAGAGCCGATCGATGGCCATCTCCAGTATCTCGACTCTGTCGGTGTCGATGACACCGGCGGCACTGAACATGCCACGGTTGCTGGCCAGAGCGGCGGCCACGAGCCGCTCTGTGTCACCGAGGTCGGTGGCCCTTCGAGCGGCATCGAGGAGCGTGTCGCGAAAGGCGGGGTCTCCGGTCTGGCGCTGGGCGGTACCGAGCCCGATGGCCAGGTCGATACCCGGGACCGGATCGAGATCGTCGGTCTGTCTCAACAGTTCGAGAGCCTGGGTGTAGTAGCCAACCCGCACGTCGCGAGTAGCTGATGGCCTTGGCCAGGTCTCCATGTCGGGCGGTGCTCGACCAGTGTCGGGCCAGTTCACCGATGCGGGACCCGGGGCGGTCCCCGCAGAGGTCCTCTAACGCCTCGGCCACCTGTCGATGCGTCCGGGCGCGGCGGTTGGGACCCAAGTCCTCGTACAGCGTGTGCTGGATGAGGGCGTGGGCGAAGTTGTAGTGCCCCGCGGTGTCGGCCAGTTCGCGCACCAGGGCCACGGCCGCGGCGCCGTCGAGGATGTCGAGAAGGTGTTCCTCTGAGGTGGTCGTCGCCCGGGCCAGGAGATCGAAGTCGAAGTCCCTGCCGATCACCGCCGCAATGGACAGCACCCGCCGGGCATCTTCACCCAGACGCCCGACCCGGCCTCCGATCACCTCACGCACGCTGTCGGGCAGCGCCATCTGTTCGAGGGAGTCCCGGGCGACCCACCGGCCGCCCGCTTCCCGGTAGATCGCGCCGGTCTCTGACAGATGACGCAATACCTCGCTCACGAAGAACGGGTTGCCGTCCGTCTCGCGATACACGGCGTGGGCGAGTCCTACGGCCATTTCATCTAGGGCGTGGCCGGCGGCGGCCTCCATGAACGACACGACGCCGGCGTCGTCGAACCCCCTGAGCTCGATCCGGCTGACACCTCTCTGGCGATGCAGCGCCGCCAGGGTGTCGAGCAAGGGGTTCGACGCCGACAGCTCGATGTTGCGATAGATCCCGAGGATGAGTATTCGCACGGCGTGCTCGGTCGCGGTGAGATGGCGCAGAAGCAGCAGGCTTCCCTTGTCGGCCCATTGGAGGTCGTCGAGCACGAGCATGACGGGCTGGTGCTCGGAGGCCATCGCAAGGAGACCAACTGCCGCTGCGAACAGCAGATATCGCTCAGAGTCGGCGTCGACGGCCTTTGACGGCGGGAGCCCCGGGATCCTGCTCGCGAGGGCGGGGACCAGCCGTGCCAGTTCGGAGCCGTGTTCCTCCACGTGGGCGAGGAGCTGGGCCTCGGTGACATGGGTGACGTAGTGGCCGAGGGACTCGGCGAAGAGTTGGTAGGGAGTGGCGAGGTCCTCCTCGCAGTGTCCGAACAACACACAGGTCCCCGCGTCGAACGCAGCGCGCGCCGCTTCGGCGACCATCGTGGTCTTGCCCAGGCCGGCCTCACCGGAGACGAGCATCACCTCGCGCCCCTCGCCCCCGGTCACGCGCTTGGTGGCGTCCATGATCGTTTGCACCTCGGCTTCGCGTCCCACAACACCCACGCCGGGGCGAACAGCCAGGCGGTCGGGGAGCGGGACGGCTGTCCCAGAGACGGCTGCTCCCAAGGGTTCCCAGAGCACCTCGACCGTCTCGACGGGGTCGGGCAGTCCTTTCAGGGTCAGGCCCCCGTGTGCTTTGAGTTGGTGACGGGTACGACGCCCGGCCGTGAGTCGCACCCACTGCGACGCCAGGATCTGCCCGCCCTCGCAGGCGGCACAGAGCCGGGCCGCTTCAACCACCGGGTCCCCGAAGTAGTCGTTGTCCTCTCGACTGACTTCACCGCCGCTCAGTCCGACCCGCAGGCCCACCGATTGCTCACGGCCCCGGTTGGCGCGTTCGACGCCCTGTTGCATGGCCACGCCACACGCCAGGGCAGCCGAGGCCGGGCCGAAAACCACCATGAGTCCGTCACCCAGGTTCTTTACCTCGGTGCCCCCGGCTTCGGCGATGGCCTGGCGCAGGATGGAGAAGTGTCGCCGGCGGACATCGTCGGCGGCGTCGGCCGACAGGCGCTGCGACAGTTCCGTCGAGCCCACCATGTCTGTGAACAGGATGGCCATGTTCTCGGTGGTCATCGGCGCGCTACTCCCGCCTCCACCCCTCTACCGTAAGCCGCGCACCACCCGAGCCGCACTGTGCTCCTGAGGAGCCGAGCCCGAGTTCTCAGATCGCCGCGAGCTGCTGCCGCCGTATCCCACACCCGCCGGGTCCATGGCACGTCATCCGCGACGTGATCGTCTTGGGCCGCTTCCTTCCGCGAACGCGCCCGATTGCCCGATCCGGGAGCGCCGAGCGGCATCTCTGAAGGTGTGGGGCCGGTCAAGTGGAGACTGGTCTTGATTGGCTTTGGAAGTAGTCGTCGTTCTCGCACATGCAGGCGCGCGTCAAGGCGACGGGTCCAGTGACGCGCCCGCAGCGAAGCGTGGACGAACGACCTTGACGCCGGCGCCGGGTGGCGCAGGATCAGCGACGAGGACGAGGACGATTCAGTTG
>VAWU01000098.1:4073-5856 GCA_005888325.1 Actinomycetota bacterium | reverse complement strand
CTGAACTCCGGCGTGCTCATCACCGGTGGCTCTCAGGTGTTCGCCTTCGGCCTCCAGGTGCTCGACATCCGCGACGAACCCCTCAGCGCGTGTGACTCCGGCGTTGCCATTCAGGCAGGCAAGGCCGCATGGGCGTCAACGGGGACATTCGCCACCAGCGGCGGGCTCATCACGACCGGCTACCAACAAGCCGGGGTGGTGGCCGAGGGCGTCGGGTCCTGGGCCTTGTTGAGCGGGAGTCCGACGATCACGGGCCTGGGCACAGCGGCCCGACAACCCCAGACCGGCGTGCGCATCGCGCATGGTGCGATGGGCACATTCGATGGGACGATCAGCGGCACGATCACCGCCAACACGTGTCGCCCGACGACGTGTGGTGGAGGTAGCGGTGCGGGGGTCGAGATCGTTGACTCCGTGCTGAACTCGGCGTTTGGAGCGCACAACGTCGTCACCAACGCCAACATCAACGGCAACGACATCGCCATCGCGGTGATCTCGCGGACGAGCGTGTCGAACCCCGCCGATGTCCTGGTCGGGCAAAACGACATCCACGACAACGGCACCGCGCTGCTCGTTTCGGACGAGCAACCCACCGATGCGACCGTGCCTGCCGTGTCGGGTCAGCACAACGTCATCGCAGGCAACACCTATGGGGTGCGCAACACCTCCTCTGCGGTTCTGGGCCTTGCCCGGAACTGGTGGGGCGACGCGAGTGGGCCGTCGGACTGGTCGACCGGCACCGGGGACGCGGTGTCGTCCAACGTGCGCTTCTTCCCCTGGACCACCGATGCGGGGTTCAGCGCCACGGCCGCGTGCACGATCACGGGCACGAACGCACCGGAGGTGCTGAACGGGACTTCCGGCAACGACATCATCTGCGGCAAGGGTGGGAACGACACCCTCAACGGCCTGGGCGGCAACGACCTGATCATGGGCGACGGTGGCAACGACATCCTGGTGGGCGGGCCGGGCAACGACGCCATCCTCGGCACCAGCGGGAACGACACCCTCAAGGGGGGTGCGGGGCTCGACTCGCTGCAAGGGGGGGACGGCACCGACACGTGCTCCGACCCCAATCCGTTCCAGTTCGCGACGTGCGAGACCGGGCCTTGACCACGCCGGGCACGGGGGTCAGCCGCGGCGGCTGACTCGCTCGCCTGGTTGCCAGCGATGCTTCCTGCCGTACCTCAGTGGGCCGGAATGGCGGGTGAGCGGCTGGTGTCCGGCGTATCTACGTCTTGCGGGAAACCGGGGAACGCGATTGTTTCGGACTCAGATCGATGCCGAGCGAGTCAGCGTGCTCTTCTCCAACAGGCAACTGCTCGGTGAGTCGCTCTGTTGGTTCGCCTACCTTTTTCCGCCTGATGGCCTTGGCCCATCGCCGGACTCCGTTGCGTGCGTCTCTCAGACCTGCGCGCGCCGCGGTGCGGATCCGTCGAGCGGCCGCCCGGTTTCGCCTCCACTGTGAGAACGCGCTCGCCCTGCCACGGGCGGCGGCTCCGCGAAGTCGAGAGGACGCCACGCCGGTCACGTCGCGCATTGACTCCATCGCTGTCTTCCACCTTTGGCGAGCCTGGCGCCCGATCACAGCCAGTGGACGGAAGATCCATCGAAGCAAGTCGGCGAGCGAAGTCGCGACGGACTTCCCGCCTGCAGCCAATAGGCGAGCGAGACCACGGACGACCAGCGCTGCAGCGACGAACGGCGCGCCTACGAGCCCAACGATCATCGAACCGACGCGACGTAGGTGCCGACTAGCAGCGCGCGCCGCCGCAAAAAGCTC
>VAWU01000098.1:3041-4047 GCA_005888325.1 Actinomycetota bacterium | reverse complement strand
CATGCCCAACGGACTTGACTGGCTCCACAACCGCGCGCCACAGCGCTCGGAAGCGTTCGACCAGGCGTCGGCCGATGCGCTCGCCCACGCCAACAACCGAGCGGAGCACTCCGCCAATCGAATTTGCTGCGACGCGCACCGCGGCACCGACTGTCCCGACAAGCGAGCGCACAGCCCGACCGGCTTTGCCCACCAGGGTGATGACCGTGGTCCACGTCGCCATGACGCCACGCGTGATCCATCGTCCGACGGCCCGAAGCGGCGCAACAACCGTCCGGGCAACCAGGATGACTACACCCCAGAGCTGCCTCGCTGCGCTTGCCAATCCGTGGAGCCATGAGCGAACCACTGCGCTCACGTGGCCAACGACTGCCAGGAGTCGACGTTCTGCGGCGGCGACTGCTCGAGCGACCGAGCGCACTGGGGCCGCCAACATGCGTGCCGCCGCGCGGAGGCCGATCCCAACGCGACGAACCAGTGCGAGAACCGCACGGCCGCCGGCCCGTACACCGGCCGCGACGCTCTGTGCGAGCGCACGCACTGCCACCAACCATCGCTTCAGCGGAACGGCCACCGCGTGCGCCGCCGCGCGCAGTGCGATGCTCGCGCGTCGGATCAGAGCGAGCGTCGCACGGCCTCCAGCCCGAACACCGGCAGCGACACTCTTGGCGAGCGCGCGCACCGCCACCAACCATCGCTTCAGCACGGCGGTGATCGCTCGTGCCAACGTACGGACAGGAACGGCCACCGCGTGCGCCGCCGCGCGCAGTGCGATGCTCGCGCGACGAACCAGCGCAAGGAGCGCCGATCCGACGGTGCGCATTGGACGAAGCGCCGCTCTCGCGCCGACAACAACAGACCGGGCGATAGCACGCGCCCCAGCTGTGCCTGCAGCCCACACCCCTGCCAGCGCAGCCCACGCCCGACGACCGAGCCGAAGCAGGGCCCGGTACCCGAACCGGAATGGCCGCGCAACAGAACGCGCAGCCGCATTGGCAAGTCGACC
>VAWU01000098.1:0-2995 GCA_005888325.1 Actinomycetota bacterium | reverse complement strand
CGACCTTGACGGCTTCCCACAACGCCACGAACGGCACGAGTGGGATGACAAGGATGCGGCCTACGCGTCCAAGTTCCTCGCTTTCGGCACCGGAACCCGCGGGTGGCAGCGCATCGGTAGGCGATGTGTCCGGTTGGTTCACTCCGGAGTCCGCGGCATGGGCGGCTTTGTCGTCAACTTGGGCCACGGCGCTGGATCCTCGCCTCGGCAATGAGCTCCTCCAACCGAGTCACCGAGTTGAAGGGCGAGATTTGCTCCAGCTCCTCCCGTGCCTCAACGAGTGTGTCCGGGTGGACGGCGGCAAGATCGTCGCCGGTTCGCTCTGAGCTCGAGAGCGACAGCTCACGGAGCGCGCCGACGAGATCCGCGACCGCAGCCGCTCGCTTGTCGATGTAGCCAAGTTCGACCTCGGAGGTCGGCGCACGACCCTTGAGCAACGAGGCCACCTCCAACAGCGCACCATGCGCCGCAGAAATCGCCGGGTCGCCGAGCTCCGGACCGGATCGGTTTGCGAGCTCAAGCAGATCCTCGTACGCGCCGACCAACCGTGCTGCACCAGACGAGGAGAGATCGATCGGGACGCCCGTCTCGAGCAGGCCTTCGCGACGACTGCGTTCCCGATGCTGGCGGGCCCGACGCCATGCCGCTCGTGCCGGCAAGATGCAGCCGAGTGCAAGTGCCACGATACCGAGCGCGGTGACGATGGCGGGCGGCGTGCCGATCCACGTCCACGCCAAGAGTGCTGCGCCCATGACAACGAGCGCGGCGTCGAACCATCCCGGGCGTTCCTCGACCGTCAAGATCATCGCGGCCCCGTTGGCTCCGCCTTTCGCCCAGGGAGATCAGCGGACCAGGTCGGTGAGGCACGACAACGAAATCGCGGCGGCCGGCCCCAGCAACCTCGGGATTGCGGGGCTGGGCCACTTCTCAGCGCCTTCGCCAGGATGCACCGCGACGAGGTCTCATGCGCTCCAGTATGGGACGAGCCCGTGCGACCCGGTACCCCGAATCCTGTGTCGACCGGAAGTGCTGGACGAACCGGGTCCGCCTGCACCCGCTGGATCCGTGTTCGGGCCAAGCGACAGCGGGCTCTCCGTTAGCACTTCGTACAGTTGGTCGATGAGAGCGCGGCCAACGGAGATCATCCGCTTCATCGGGCGCAGCTCGAAACGAATCGCCGTAACGGCCGTCGGGGCAGCGTTCGTGCTTGCCGGCCTGGCCATGCTCGTACTGCCCGGTCCCGGAATCCTGGTAGTCGCTCTCGGCTTTGGGGTCCTCGGCACCGAGTACGCATGGGCGGCGGCGGCGCTCGAGGGAACTAAGCGCGCCGCCGCCAAGGCGGGAAATCTGGCCCGTGACGGTGTGACCCGGGCTGCTCGCGGTGCTCACGGCAGCGCGCGATCAATAGGTCGGCGGTTCACTCGCCGGTGAAGTACGGAGCCACGAGGGGTGGCGCCGGCTACGGGAGTGGCCAGACGTCTTGGCCCGTTGCTCCTCCTCTGCCATCAGCTTCATCCGTCAGGTTGAGCTAGAGGCACCGACGCGCCACCAGAGTTGGCCTCAACCACGGCATCGACCGCTTGTCGTGTCCTGTCCTCGGAGTCGGGCCAGAGATGGCTGTAAGTGTCGAGCGTCTCGCTTGCGCCGGCGTGACCGAGACGTGCCTGGACAACCTTCCACCGATTCGCCATGCCGAATCAGGAGACTGGCGTAGTAGTGACCGAGGTCGTGAAAATGCGTGCCTTTCGGTAGGGCAGACCGCTTCACCGCTGGAACCCAAACGGCTTCACATGCCCCGAACTCGACTTCGGAATCGACCTCGCGCCATGACGTCGAGCAGGAAGCATCGGTCGACGTCGGCACCTGGACCCGAAGCTTCCGAGTGTCGCAGGCTGGACAGAGCAATAGCGCATGGACAACTCAGTCGTCGGTTCTGAGTCTGCCCGGTACCGTCTTCGCGTGACCTTCTTCGAGTGGCATCCAGCGGAGGAAGAGGAAGATGACGAGCTCGCCGAGGAAAATGACGAGTTCGACTCCCCTTCCCACTTCCTGGGCGGTGTCGTTCCGCTCGAACTCTTGATCGCTCGCTCTGAAACCGCTGCCGTCGCGGTGCGGAGCATCGTCGCGTACCCAGACGGCTTCGAACTGACAGTCGTCGGACATGTTCGGCTCCCGCCCCGACAGCGGCGCTTTCACGGCGCCGTGATGATGCTGACACGAGCGGACCTTGACTATGAGTCGATGGAGCTTCCGCCCGCGTTTCTGCGGTTCGGCCTGGAGTTCCCCGACGGCGCCAGGGTGACCAACCTCGAGGAAACATGGCGCGTGTCAGAGGACGCCAGCGAACCTGCGCACGGCATGGAAGCAACCAGCGGCAGCGGGTCGGACACCCGATACGAGCAGGAATTCTGGGTCTGGCCGGTGCCTGGCCCGGGCACTCTGACGATCGTGTGCGAGTGGCCGGCGCATGGCATCCGGGAGACCCGGATCGAGATCGACGCAGGAGTCATTTCCGCAGCAGCCGAGCGGGCTCAGGTCGTCTGGCCGGACGACGACGGGACACTCAGCCGCCCGACACAGCGCCCGATGCTCGCTCGACTCCGTGAGCGTTCGGATGGTCACGGCCTCTTCGACCTTTAGCTACCGCGACGATAAGCCTTGAGGGCCAACCGCGGCGTCGGACATCCATCCCGGGCGCCGGCCGAAGCGCTCGAGTGCGCCGCTCGCGGTGTCCGCCTCGGTTCGGTCGAGTGAACCGCCGTTGATCGCCACCGCGCGCCGATCGTACCGACGCTCAGTGTGCGCGCCCACGTCCCCTTCAGGGGACTCTCAGCGGCCTGCCCTTAGGCTCCCAAGAGGTCCGTCCCGGCGAGTCGCCGCGCACCCCCCCGTGCATCGCTGCTCGCCGGGCCGGACTTCCGTCATGGCCTTGCGCGCTTTCCTCCAGCCTCACGTCGCGACGGTGACCGGGGAGCGGTGCAGACGACTGGCGGCT
>VAWU01000097.1 GCA_005888325.1 Actinomycetota bacterium | reverse complement strand
TCGGTTGAGGCCATCGGCGGATTTCGGATGCCCCGGTCTCCGAAGCCCGATTCGCCTGCAAATCCGCCACGACTGAATTTACGAACCCTACGCGCATTCGCCAGGCTTGCCGGCGCTGCCCCAATCCCGGCCTCAGCCGGCCAGACGATCCGCTACCGGCTCGACCGCGGCGGCGACAGACAACTCAACCGCGCACTCCACCAGATCGTCCGACTGCTCGAAACCCCGCCGCTGGCGACTTGACAGACATAGAAGCATCCCCACACGCCCAAGCAGTCGTGATCGCTGCGAGACCGGGTCTCGTTCAAGGACGAGCAACAGACACGTAGCTGCACGCAGCCCTGCACCCTCCGTCGTGGTCACCCGACGACGATCGATGCGTCGTCTGCGTAGAAGACCGTGCCGGGCGCCGCGTTCTGCACGAATCCCTGGAAATCGAGGGTCGAGCCGGGCGACTTGATGGTGTAGATCACGGTCACCTGCTGCCACGAGGTCGTCAGGGTCGCCTGTGCCAACGCGGAGCCGACGAGCGTGGAGCCGTTGTATTCCGCGAACTTGAGCTTGAACACGGCGCCGGCCGTGTCCGCGCGCACCCACATCGTGCCCGTGTACGTGCCGGCCGTCGTGGTCGCGACCCAGTTCGGCGAATCCTGGAGCGTCGCGAACGTGGTGTTTGTCGTACCCGTGTTCGTGAGCAGCGCCGCCGAGGTTCCGCCGTGGCCGCCGGAGACACGGGTGAGGGTGACGTTCGCGCCCGACCCGGACGTGTTCCAGCCCGAGAGGTCTGTCTCGAAGCCGGGATTCCTGACGTAGTCGACGTTCAGCGTCGCGGTGGCGGACTTCCCGGAGTTCGTGCCCGTCACCGTGTGCGCGCCGCCGACTGTGGCGGTACAGGAGGCGCCGGTGCAGGAGCCGTTCGGCGCGATCGTGAACGTCGTCGAGCCGGTGCCGTCGCCGAGCGAGTTGTTGTACTGGTCGAAGCCCTGCGCCGTGTAGGCCTGCGAGCCGCCCGCGGGGATCGTCGCCGAGGCGGGCGACAGGGCCAGGTGGTCGAGCGGTCCCGCGTTCACCGTCAACGTGCCCGAGCTCGTCTTGCCGGCATTGGTGCCGGTGACGGTGTGCGACCCGCTGGCGGTTGCGGTGCAGGCTGCGCCCGTGCAGGAGCCGTCGGGCGAGATCGTGAAGGTAGTGCTCGCGGTGACGTCTCCAAGCGAGTGGTTCGATGCGTCGAACGCCTGGGCGGTGTAGGTCTGGGAGCCGCCGGCGGTGATCGTCGCCGTGGCCGGGCTGATCACGATGTGATCAACTGTCCCACCGGTGACCTGCAGCGACGCGGTGCCGGTCTTGCCGCCGTCGTTGCCGGTGACGGTGTGCGCACCGGAGCTGGAGGCGGTGCAGGTGGCGCCGGTGCAGGAGCCGTTGGGGCTGATCGTGAACGTGGTGTTGGCGGTCACGTCGCCGAGCGAGTTGTCGTAGGCGTCGCGCCCCTGGGCGGTGTAGGTCTGGGAGCCGCCGGGATCGATCGTGGCCGAGGCGGGCGCCAATGCCAAATGGTGGAGCGGCCCGGCCGTCACGGTCAACGTCGCGTTGCTCGTCTTGCCGCCGTCGGTGCCGGTGACCGTGTGCGCACCCGCCTGCGTGGCGGTGCACACGTTGCCGGTGCACGACCCATTGGACGCGATCGTGAACGTGGTCGAGCCCGTCACGTCTCCGAGCGAGTGGTTCGATGCGTCGAAGGCTTGGGCGGTGTAGGTCTGGGTGCCGCCGGCGGTGATCGTGGCGGTGGCGGGGCTGATCACGATGTGATCGACCAAGGAGGCATCCACGGTGAGGGTGGCGGTGCCGGTCTTGCCGGCGTCGGTGCCGGTGACCGTATGGGCGCCGCCCACGGTGGCCGTGCAGGAGGGGCCGGTGCAGGAGCCGTCGGGGCTGATCGTGAACGTGGTGTTGGCGGTCAGGTCCCCCAGCGAGTTGTTGTACTGGTCGCGCCCCTGGGCCGTGTAGGCCTGGCTGGTGCCGGCGATGATCGTCGCCGACCCGGGCGAGAGCACCAGGTGGTCGAGCGCAGCCGCGGTTACCTGCAGCGACGCCGTCCCCGTCTTGCCGGCATCGGTGCCGGTCACCGTGTGGGCCCCCGAGGTCGTGGCGGTGCAGGTGGCGCCCGTGCAGGAGCCGTCGGAGCCGATCGTGAACGTCGTGCCCGCGGTCACGTCCCCCAGCGAGTTGTCGTAGGCGTCGCGCCCCTGGGCGGTGTAGGCCTGGGAGCCGCCGGCAGTGATCGTGGCTGTGGCGGGGCTGACCGCCAGGTGGTCGAGCGGGCCCGCCGTCACCGTCAGCGTGGCC
>VAWU01000096.1 GCA_005888325.1 Actinomycetota bacterium | reverse complement strand
CGCTCGTCGGCGATCACCTCGCGGAAGGGCTCGGTCGGGCTCGCGATCGTCGGAGTGGCGGTGAGCGCTGCCTCGAGCCACTTGATCGCGCTCTTCGCCTCGTTGAAGATGCTTCCCGGCTCGAGCGGGGCCAGGTTGACGTCGAGGTCACGGAGCACGCCCGGCAACTCCGTCCAGGGCAGCATCTGAATCCGCCTCACCTGATCGCCGAGATCCTGCAGAGCAGTCGACGGCGAGACGTGGCCGCCGAGCCAGAGCTCCACGTCGGGTCGACGACGAAGCACGGCGAGCACTGTCGGCTCGATGTGCAGCCAGTCGTGGTCGTGGGTCGTGGTTCCACTCAGGTAGCCGATTCGTAACCCTCCAGGGGCTCGGGGCCGACGGAGCGCCTCGTCGGAAAGCCGCGCCAGCACGATGCCCACGCCGTTCGGGTAGCGCTCCGCCGGCAGTCCGGTCACCCGCTCGGCATGGTCGACGAGTGCACGCGTGCTGCCGATGAACACGTCGCAGGCCTCGAGCGTCGTCCGGTAACGATGCACTCCCTGCATCCACAGCTCTGCCTCGTCGGGCGGCAGCAGCTTGAGCGCGGGGATCGAGTCGGCGACCGACGGATCGAAGATGAGGTCGTCGACGTCGAAGAGCACCGGCGTTCCCTTTGCTCTCGTCGCGTCGATGAGCGCAAGGATCTGCGGTGTGGCCGGAACGCGGTAGATCACGACCGCATCCACCCGGGCCGCGATCTGGTCGAGCCCCGGGTCGCGGTAGTGGCGCACCTCGCTCTCGACGCCGAGGAGCTCGAGCGCTTCGGCCGGCAAGCGGACGCGGTAACGGAGCGGTGCTCCTTCGATACCGCTCACGAAGAGCACCCGCCGGACCTGGGTCACTTCTCTTTCGCGCGACGGCGACGAATAAACCTCTTCGGCGGTGTCGAGCTGGGTGGAGAGCGGCCGCACCGCCACCGACGGCGCCGCCGCCTGCAGGCGATCGAGCAGCGCCGGCTCGTCGATCAGCCGGCGCATGGCGCGGCTCAGCGCGAGGGGCGCGCCCGTGGGGACGACCAGGCCGTTGCGTCCGTGCTCCACGACCTCCTCAGGGCCCAGACTGTCGGTGCAGACCACCGCGAGGCCTCGTACCAGCGCTTCTCGCGTGATGATCGAATGGGACTCGCGCATGACCGACGGCACCACGAGCACGTCGCTTTCGGCCAGAACGTCGTCGAGCTCCGCGGGGTCGAAGCTTGCCAGCACGTCGATGGAACGGGCGTCGACCTCCTCACCCGTGGCCGCGACGTGCTCTTCGGTGCCGTAGGCACGGAGATGCCAGCCGGCGCGGTCGGTGAGATGGCGTGCCGCGGCAAAGAGGTCCTGCACGCCCTTCATCGGATTCGAACCGCCGGCGTAGAGAAACCGTACCGGTCCGTGCGCACGCGTTCGGCGACCCGGTCGCTGTGCCCGCGCCGACGCCTCGGCTTCTGGCAGCCCGTTCTCGTCGACCTTCAGACGGGTGACCGGCACACCGTTGGCCGCGAACACGCGCGCCGCGCTGCTCGAGGGAGCAAGCACGACGTCGACATGGCCGAGCTGTGCACGCAGAAACCTCGTGCGCGCGTCCAACCACGGGCGATCGACCTGACATTCGCACACGCCTGCGTCGACGACGAGCGAGCACGGCCGCAGGTCGTGTTCGACGAGGAACTGCCGGGCGCAGAACCACCAGAAGTCGTGCATCGTGAGGACGACCCTGGCCCCGCCTTCGGCCGATGCACCCACCAACCCGGCCCCCAGCGACTGAAGGGTGTGCAGGTGCACCACGTCGGGCCGCTCGCGGCGGAGATAGGCGGAGAAGTCCGCGGTGACCGGCGGGTTGTCGTAGTTCCGTGTGCTCGACCAGTCGATCGCGTCGGTTGTGACGATCCACCTGACGGCGAGGCCGACCTCGTCGATCTCCTCCCAGGTCGAGAGCGGCGTCCGGCCCGCGTCGAGCCGACCCGCATACACGCTCACGTCGTGCCCACGTTCCCGCCGGCCACGGTTCCTCCGCTGACGAAGTTTGGAGGGTAGTGGGCCGAGACGACGACGACGCGCACGCGGGGAGCGACCTACTCGGAGATCCGGCGCCTCGCGGCCGCTCCGACGTTCCGTACGGGGTGGCGCAAGAGATCGAGCAGGCGATCGAGCTTGGCGTCGGTGTCGCGCAACGCCGCGAGCTGGCCCTCCAGCAGCTCGAGCGTCGACTCCATCTGGTCGAGCTTCGACCGCACCTGTCGATCGAGCCCGTCGAGCTTGGGCACCGTGTCCTGACGCACCGCCTCGGCCACGTTCGCCGCTGCGCAGACGGCCAGGATGGCGGAGATGTCGGGCGGCGTGCCCTCGATCAACCCGATGTCGACGCCCAGCTCGGGGTCGTCGTCGCGCCGGCCGGCGATCAGATGTCGATAAAACGGCGCCACCCGCTCGCGGCCCGCGAACAGCGAGTTGTAGAGCACGTCGTAGCCACCGTCGAGCGGCCCGAGCGCAGGGCGAGCCGCCAGCTGGTGCTTGACCACCATCATGGTGACCCAGTCGTGCAGGTTCCCGTTGCCGGTCGTGCGCACCCGGTAGCCCGAGCTCTGCAGCCGCTCCGCCGTCGGGTCGAGCTCGGGAAGGCCGTGCTCGCGATGCTCCTCCAGCTGCACCTGTGGCTGACCGGTCGCGAGCAGGATGAACCGCCGTACGAGCTCCTCGGTACCGGCGACCCCGGGGGTGTCGAATGGCGCGGCGATCAC
>VAWU01000095.1 GCA_005888325.1 Actinomycetota bacterium | reverse complement strand
CGAGACCGACGCCAAGCTCGATCGCCTGCTCGATCTCTTGCGCCACCCCGTGCGGAACGTCGGAGCGGCCGCGAAGCGCCGGATCTCCGAGTAGGTCGCTCCCCGCGTGCGCGTCGTCGTCGTCTCGGCCCACTACCCTCCAAACTTCGTCAGCGGAGGAACCGTGGCCGCACAGCGCTTGGCGCGCGGCCTGCGCGAGCGTGGGCACGACGTGAGCGTGTATGCGGGCCGGCTCGACGCCGGCCGCACGCCGCTCTCGACCTGGGAGGAGATCGACGAGGTCGGCCTCGCCGTCAGGTG
>VAWU01000094.1 GCA_005888325.1 Actinomycetota bacterium | reverse complement strand
GGCGCCGTCGCAAACGTGTTCCGATCGCACCCGCAGGTGATGCAGCTCGGGCGTGGGGCTGGACAGGTGTAAGGCCGCCGAAGGCACGAAGCGGTAAAGGCCCCGGCGAAGTTCTCCGAAGCCCAAGGGGAGGGGCTGGCCTGCGGGTCAGTCCCTCGTCTCATTCTCACGTGCGGCGACGACCTCGACGCTTACTAACAGGAAGGTCACGCCAACCGCCGGCCAACCGTCTCCGCGTCAGCGCCCGCGTGCTCGCTGAGTAGCGGGGTGGGTCTCCCGGCATTCCGGCCACGCATTCGGCGAGAGTCACTCAGCCGGGCGTTCCTCCGCATGTGGCGAGCGGTGTTCGGTGTCCCACGCCTCTTCTTCGGCATCTGCGCGTAGCATCGGCAACGCCCCGACCAGGCTTTACGCCGGAGGTCCTACGGCCGTTTGCAGACTGGCGCGGCGCGCATGGGGACCCGAGGGCAGCGCGGGGCCTCGGGGGCCTTCAGTCGCTGTCCCGCAGCAGCACGGCGATTCGGCGAAGGGGCGGCGACCTCGTCGGCGTTGTAGCCCCTCCAGCCCAGAGACGATCCGGACCCGACTCAAGGCACCCTCGGCCTGGGCGCGGCGTGCGTCAGCACGTCGAATCGGCGCCAAAACCGCTATATGGCCCCGTGATCCCCGAAACGGGGTTCCTGGGGTATTGGGCGCCTGGGTGGCGACCGAGGGCGTCGAGTAGGATCCGCTACGCAGGGTAACTGAGCAACTTCTGAGGGGGATTCGGATGCTTGTCACGCCTGGCGCACGCCTGCGCGCGCAGCGTACTCGACTACTACCTCGCCAAGAAGGCCCTCCACGTCGAGCTCGACGACGCCACCCGGCGCGACACGCTCGCCTCGATGACGTTCGGCTACTCGCCCGTGATGATCGAGCACCTGCTCGACGAGGCGCTGGTGTGGGCGCTGCGCCGCGGCGCGGACGCGCTCGACTGGCACGACATCCAGCAGGCGAAGATGACCGAGGAGATCGGGCTGAAGCAGCCGGTCGAGTACACCGATCTCGAGCGCCGCACGATCGCCACCCACGAGGCCGGGCACGCGACCGTCGCCCATCTGGTCGGCAAGGACCGCAAGCTCGAGGTGCTCTCGATCATCAAGCGCAAGGACGCGCTGGGACTGCTCGCCCACAGCGACCTGGAGGAGCGCTTCACGAAGACGCGCTCGGAGATCGTCGGCCTCATCCAGATCGCCATGGGCGGGATGGTGGCCGAGGAGCTGTTCTTCGGCGAGGCGGGGACGGGCCCGTCGGGCGACCTGCAGGCGGCCACCACCGCCGCCGCCCAGATGGTGGGCTCGTTGGGGATGGCCGGCTCGCTGATCTCCTACGACGCGATGGCGGTCGCGGGCGCCCAGAACGTCGTGGCCAAGGTGCTGTCGACCGATTCGGGCAAGGACGCGGTCGACCGCATCCTCAACGACGCCAAGAGCGCGGTCGGCGCCATGCTCGACACCCACCGGCACGTCGTCGCCGCGTTGCGCGACGCGCTCCTCGAGCGCGACGAGCTGCTCGGCGACGACATCACCGCGGTGATCGAGGAAGCCATGCACCCGGCCGAGATCGTCATGCCGCGAGACGAGTCGGTCGAGACCGCCGCGTCATAGGGAGCACCGCGCCGAGCACCAGCCCGGCGACCGGGAAGACCAGCAGCGCGCGACTGGCGAGGTCGGCGCGCGCGAACAGCACGAGGTCGAGGGCGACGAAGGCGCCGAGGCCGAGCCCTGCGAGCGCGCCCAGCGCCCACCGGGCGCGCACGGTGAACAGCAGCGCGAGGAGGAAGGTGGCCGCGGTACCCACGTACGCGATCGGCACCGCTGCACCCTTGCCACCGTCGAGCTTCACGAGAACGGCTCCGCTGCACGTCAAGCGACCCCGGCGGTGTGTGCCGTGCAGCCGGTACACCACACCCCCTGGGAGCACGCGCACGTCGTACGGTCGCACCCCTTCGGTCGCCACCTTGGCGGTCGTGCCGTGCCACCGGTCGACGGAGACGCCGAAGCCCGCCACCGTGAGCTCGACGTCACCGCGGTACGCAACCCGCGCCCGTGCTGCCGCGCGCGGCACCGCGCCGGCGACGATCGAACCTTGCCACCGGACGGTCGCCGCCTTCGGGATGGTGACGACCTCGCCGCCGTGGATGCGCCGGGGAACGTACGCGGTGGCGACGATCGCGCCGGTCGCATCACACGGGCCGGTGACGACCGCGCCGGCCGGCTCCACCGTGATCGCGAGCAGGCTGGCTACGGCCAAGGTCGTCGTCACCGCGGCTTGGCCGATCGATCGTCGCACGATCTCGTCCTCGTCTCTCGCTTGCCTCCTGCGCCATTGTGCTCGACCCCTCGCCGCGCTCACGTCAGGGTGGTGCCCGACTGCCACTCGCAAACGCCTCCGCGACGCCGCTGCCCGGCGGCGTGAGCCGGTAGCACCCGGGCCCGCCCACCAAGCCCCAGCCCTTGGTCTTGAGCAGGTGGTGCCACCAGCACATGCGCCCCAGCCCGTCGAGGGAGGTGGTGTGGCACTGCGCGTAGGGCACCCGGTGGTCGCGCGCTCCAGGCGCCAGTCGACGTCGCAGCCGGTGACGACGCAGCGCCGGTCGCGCACCGCCAGCGCCG
>VAWU01000093.1:4674-6115 GCA_005888325.1 Actinomycetota bacterium | reverse complement strand
GGACCCCGACCATGCCCTCGTTGCCGATGGTCGCGATCTCCACCCCGGAGCCGTCGTCCATGGTGGTGAGGATCGAGACGACCGCGCTCAGCGGAAAGTAGACCGCCTCGAGCCTGCCCCCCTGGTAGAGGATCTGCTTCAGCTCGAAACACTCCCGCACCAGGCCGGAGCCCAGCCTGCGCAGCTCTCGGTCGTCGAGCGCCGCGAGAAGCCGGTTCTGCCGCCCTACGCCGCTGCTGGCTGGCCGGCTCTGGGTGGGGGACATGACCGTGTGTCGCCGCAGGCGCTCGCTGGGGCACCCACGACGGTCGACCTCCTGACCTCGCGATAAAACTGCCGTGGCCCGCGGCAGCTGGGGTAGATCCGTGGCCCGCTGGACGGCTGGCGGCTCAACCGATGGCGGCCATTATCCGCTGACCCCTATCCGGAAACAACCCTGGTTCTGTACGGTCGCGTACAGAAGGCGTAGGGTTGGTCGGTCGAGTGCAAACAGCCGCCGGGGCCGATCCACGAAGGAGGCCCTTTCTTCGGTGTGCTCGCGCTCACTGCGAAGCCGGAGGGGCGCCGTGACTGTGCCGGAACCATCGCACGAAGAGCTGGACCAGCGGGTGAGCGAGCTGTCGCGACTGCTCCTGGCCGAAGAGACCCTGGAAACCTCACTGCGCCGCACCGCCGAGCTGGCGGTCGCGCTCATCCCGCACTGCGACACGTGCGGCGTGTCGGTGGCGGAGGACGGGCGGGTGAGCACGCGGGTCTCCACCAGCGCGTTGGCCGAGCGAGTCGACGCCTACCAGTACGCGATAGACGAGGGGCCCTGCCTCGAAGCGTTCCGAACGGGCACCGTCATCAAGGTGACGTCGCTCGCCGCCGAGCGCCGCTGGCCCCGCTTCACGGCGCGAGCCACCCAGGCGGGACTGACCAGTTCGTGTTCCGTGCCGCTCGTGATCCACGACCAGCGCGTCGGGGCACTGAACCTCTACTCGCTGACCCGCGCCTTTGACGACGCGGACGATGTGGCCGTCGCGTCCTTCGCGCAGCAGGCGGCGGTGACCCTGGCCAATGCCCAGACCTACCAACACGCACGTGAACTGGTCGAGCATTTGAGCGTCGCGATCGAAACCCGAGACGTCATCGGCCAGGCCAAGGGCATCATCATGGAGCGAGAACGCTGCACGGCCCAGCAGGCGTTCGAGATCCTCCGCTCCGTGTCCCAGACGCGCAACATCAAGTTGCGAGCCCTCGCGCAGAAAGTGGTCGACACCGGCATCTGGAGGGAGTAGCGGACGGCTTGTGACCGACGTCGCTGGCGCCTCGGCGAACGCGGTGACGCCGGCTCGTGCTCAGCGATCATCCGTTCGCTGCCAGTTTGGGGGTCGTGTTCCAACTCGCGGTGGATGCGATCGACTGCGATGGGGCCGCGATCGCGGTGGTCGATGACGGC
>VAWU01000093.1:2625-4622 GCA_005888325.1 Actinomycetota bacterium | reverse complement strand
GAGGGCCCCTGCGTGACGTGTTTGCTCAGCGGCACCGAGCAAGGTATCGACTCCACGCCCGACGATCAGTGCTGGCCTCATTTTTCTCACTACGCCTTTCAACAGGGCGTGCTCAGTTGCCTGACCGTGACGCTGTCGGTGAACCGCGCTGAGATGCGAGCGGCACTCAACCTCTACTCTCGCTCGGCTGGGGCGTTCGGGACGAGTCAGCGACGAGCTGCCGTTCGCTTTGTGCGCAGGCCGCCTACGCGGTCGCGAACGCACGGGAGTACTCCCGGAGGCGGGAGGAGGTTGAGGGCCTCAACCGACGGCTGGGTCGCTCAGACGATGTGGTCCAACAGGCCACCGGCATCCTGATGCCGCGCCACGGCGCCGATGCAGCTTCTGCTCGGGCACTTCTGGACAGCGGCGCCATTCACTGTCCACCGCGGTGGAGCGCGTCGCCCACCAGGTGATCCGCTCGCTTCGTTACGCGGGGCCGTCTCGGCGCCGATCCACGTCGATCGCGATGCCTGGTCCGCGAGCGGGTTCGGAGCGCCACGAGGCGAGCGTTGCCGACCAGCTCGATGCCTGCCGACAGCCTGCCGATCGGGGCTGCTCGACAGGGGCGGGATGGATGCGTTCGCGCCGAGGGGAGGCAGCCTGCTTCGAGATCCGCCGGGCGCCGTACGGGACTCGGCGGTCGCGCTTGCCGGATGGTGCTCGCCGCCACATACTGATCACGGTTGAGCAGCCAGCCTGAGGGGGAGGGCTCCTCCCACGGCGCCTCGAGGAGGTGTCCGCGCCCGGAGTCCCTTCGCTGATCAGGAGGTCTTCGGTGGCGCTGGTCGATCATGACCGATTCTCGTTGACCTGCTCACGCGCGCTGGGCGCGGTGGTGGTCCGCGTCGAGGGGGACCTGGATGCCGCAGCCGCGGGCGAGCTGCAAACGCACCTGGCCGAGCTCATCGAGGGCCAGGGGAACCTCGACATCATCCTCGACCTCAGCGGGTTGACCTCCTTCGACGCCACTGGCGTCGAGGTCTTCCTCGATGCACTCGGGCGCTTGCGCCAGCGAGGGGGCGAACTGACCCTGAGCGCCCCGTCGCCGGTGGTCGGTTCCCTGCTGGAGCGGACGGGGCTCAACCGCCAGCTCCCCATCACCCGGCTATGACCGCCAGGTCGCTTCCCGATTTCGAGCCGTTTGCCGCCCGCGTGGCATCCGACAACGGGCCTCTCGTCATCCAGGCCCGCGGCGAGCTTGACCTGGGAACTGCTCCCCGTCTGTGGGACGCGCTGGCCGGCGTGCTCGACGACAATCATGGCGAACTTGTCATCGACCTCGAGGGCGTGAGCTTCATGGACGCTCAGGGCATCAAGATCCTCGTCCGGGCGCTCAAACACGTCGAAACGAATGGAGGCAAGCTCGTTCTCCGCTCTCCCCAACCCCCGGCACGAAGGGTGCTCGAGCTGACTGGTTTGGACGACTACCTCACGATCGAGCCCTGAGACGGCGGGAACCCGCAGATCGAATCGCGGGTGTAACCCAGCGATGAAGGTCCTCGCGGCTGATTGCGCCCCCTGGCTTACCGGGCGATAGGGGATCAGTTTTCAGCGGTCACCGACACGGCCGATGCTGTCATCCGGGATCGGCGACGCGACGGTATGGCGCATCGGCGTCGACAGAAGTTGTCCGGAGATGTTCGGACAACATGGGCGAGCAGCGATGATGAGGTGTGGTCACCCCCGGCGAGGAAGGTCTGCCGGCTGATGTCGTCGAGGTGCTGGTCGCCCTCTATCCCCGTGATCTTCCTCAGGTGTATGGCTACCTGCTGCTCAGGTGTCGAAATACTGGGGTCGCAGAGGAGCTGACCTCGGCATGGCGGCGTCGTCAGCGGGGGGCGGGGGCTTTCTCGCGTGGGCTTGATAGCAATAGACCGTCGCCCCCGGCGACCGGGGCAAAGGGCGGCGGATCCCGAAGCCGCCGTGCCGAGGGCGACGAAACCAGAGTAACAGCG
>VAWU01000093.1:0-2607 GCA_005888325.1 Actinomycetota bacterium | reverse complement strand
GGCCTCAGTTCTTGTGCGCAATTCCTGCAAACCTTGGCATCTCACGTGGGCTTGACGCCGGCGGGCCACCTCCGGGAGGACCGTTCCCCTCCCCCGCCCGGTCGTCGACGCGCTTACCGTCCACCTCGCCGAGTACGCCGAGTCCGGAGGGACGCGCTCGTCTCCCCCTCGCCGAGAGGTGGCCCAGTGCGAGGCGGGGGTGTTCCGCTCCCGGTTACTGGGACCGCGCCGTCGCGGCTGCGGGACTCGACGGGCTAACCCCGCACGGGCTGCGACACACCGCTATCAGCCTGTAGTGCTCGGCGGGTGCGACACCGAACGAGGTCGCCGCGCGGGCGGGGCACACGAACCGTGGCCACCTGCACCAAAACGGCAACCGCGACAACGTGCTCAGCGGCGATGACCTCGCGAACGCTCAGCCATGAGGCAACCGCCATGTGCGCGTACGTCTTCAGGGTACGGTCGAGCCGGTCCCACTTCTCGACCTTGCGGCCGAAGCCCATCGAGCTGAACAGCACCGCCCGGTTGTGCCACATCACGCCGGTCGCCTCGGGGACCTCGCCGAGGTGCTTGCGGCTGAGCCGCTTCAGCAGCCACCCGGACAGGCCGGTGATCTACGCTTGCGGGAGCCGAGGTGTGCTCGTCATGCTTGGTCCTCCTGTCGATGCGATCGACATGAAGACACCGCCCGCGCTCCGGCCGCGAACTCGACACGCGTCGCGTCCACATCGCAGGGGTCACCAAGCATCCGACCGGCGCCTGGACCACCCAAGCCGCCCGCAACATCATCAAACCGCTTCGCGGGCACGAGCCAGCTCTTGATCCGTGATCGCGACACCAAGTTCGAGGCCGGGTCCGACACGATCTTCGGCTCCGAACAGATCGCCATCATGACGGGCGCCAGTCGCGAACGCGTTCGCGGAACGCTGGATCGGGACGTTCCGCCGCGAATGCTTGGATCGCATCCTCATCCTGGGCGAGACGTCATCTCCGACGCGTTGTCGACGAGTACGTCGAGCACTACAACCAACATCGACCCCACCGATCGCTGCTACAGCGCACCCCGGACGCGGCCCACGACGGCGACCCGAGTGCCATCGCGGCCGGCGCCGGCTATCCGCACGTGCGACGCGACCGGATTCTCGGCGGCCTCATCAGCGAATACCGCAACGCCGCCTGAACACCACGACGCGGCGTGCGGGTGTCGCGGATCGACGACGGGGTAGGACAAACAATGCATCATTGCCTCGACGAAGGGAGACGCTCGATGGTTGCGCCGAACTTCATCCCTTGGACCTATCCCGACGACCGCTATTACTACGGCTGGTATGGCCAGCCATGGCTCGGCGAACCGACCGATGGCGACATCAAGGCCGCGGTCGTGGAGCGATTGAGGGTCAATCCCTTCACCAAAGACGATGACCTTACCGTCGACGTCAAAAAGAAGGTCGTCATCCTCACCGGCGACGTGTCGTCAACCCTGGCCAAGCGAGCCGCAGGCGACGACGCATGGGACACTCCAGGAGTAGTTGATGTGAGTAATCAACTTCAGGTGGTCGTGAGGCGCTAACGAGCCGTCGCGCCGATTCGTGCCTTTCTCCCGTTGGGTACGGTGCGGATTTGAGCGTGGGACTGGCGGATGCGCGTTCTTTTCTTGACTGAAGGAGGTGCGATCTATGGCCACGACCAAGCAGAAGCAGGCCGCGCGGCGCAACATCACGAAGGCCCGGGCCGTGCAGAGCACTCCGGCGCAGGGCAAGAAGACGCCCCGCCGCAGCGATGCGATGCGCACGGCGGAGAACCCACTGAGCGACAAGGCGTTCGCCTTTCCTGCGGAGCGCAAGGAGCCGCTGACTGACGCGGCCCACGTTCGCAACGCGATCGCGCGTTTCGATCAGGTCGAGGGTGTCAGTGACGCTGAGCGCGATCGCGCCTGGCGGCGCATCACGGCGGCGGCCAAGAATTCGATGTCGAGGTCTCGGCGGGCGATTGGCGCGAGCTGTTCAGAGGGGCAAGGCCACGAAGCGCTGAGGGCACCGCGCCGGACAGCGCGTGACCCGAGAACACGTGCGATTCCGAGAATTTGAAGCGAACGGGGCGCAAGCGCTGAAGGAAGTGCTCTCGAAGCTCCACCGAATCTTCGCCGACCTTCATGTGGCGGTTGAAGATGTCATCGCGAACGAGGACAAGGTCGTCACTCGGAATTTTGGTCACCGGTACCCTGTCGGGTGTCAGAACTCGATCGTCATGCTGCGGCGAGTTCATATTCGTGGATGAGTCCGCCGAGGACGTCGTGACGGCGGAGGTTCTCCAGCGGCACCGCGGTCGCTGCGTCCGCGGGAGGATCATCGGGCGAGCGGAGACCGAGGCCGCGATGGGGTCGGCGCTGGTTGTAGTGCCCGACAAAGATCGCCAGCACTCGTTGGAGATGGCGACGGTTGACGACGAGCAGATGGTCGAGACACTCGCGGCGAACGGTGCCGACCCATCGCTCGGCGAACGCGTTGGCCACCGGCGTCCGCACGGGCGTGCGGATGATCCGCGCTCCGATTGAACGCCAGACGTCATCGAAGGCGCGGCTGAACTTGGTGTCGCGGTCGCGGATCA
>VAWU01000092.1 GCA_005888325.1 Actinomycetota bacterium | reverse complement strand
CGTGGGACTTCCTGCGATCGTCGGGATCTCCGGTGAACCACGAGCCGTGACCGCCCTTGTAACCGACCAGCACATCGTCGCCCAGCGCGATGACCTCGGTCAGCGTCAGATCCTGGAGATGGCAGGCGGGATCAACGAAGAGCCGGCGCCGGAGATCAGGCGCGAGAGCGCCCACGTTGCCGACCGGGGCTGTTGGTCGGCGGCGCAGTGCGAGCCAGAGCAGCACTGCGAGCGGCGCAGCGGCGAGCCCGACGATCAACCGTGCCCGCTCACGTCCCCACCTGCGACAGTCGGAAGCGGACGGCCTTCTCCAGCTGCCGGATCCGTTCCTCGTCGTCCAGCTTCGAGCCCTGGCGATCCACGACGTAGAAGCTGTCGACGACCTCGTGGCCGAGCGTCTGGACCTTGGCGTGGCGGATGTCGAGCTCCAGGTCGAGGAAGGCACGAGCAATCCGGTACAACACGCCGATCGCGTCCGAGGCCCGCACCTCGACCACCGACGCGTCCTCGGAGGCGGTGTTCTCCACCGTGACGGTCGCCGGCCCTTGACCGGATGGCCCTCGATGCGCCGCGTAGGTGCGCGCTCGTTCGACCAGTCGACGCTCGAGCGGAAGGCGGCCGTCGACGGCACGGACGAGGTCATCGTGGAAGCCGGGCCAGTCGGGCGCGCCACCGAAGGCGTCGTCGACATGGAAGACGTCGACCGCCATCCCGCCTGCCGCCGACCAGGCGTCGGCTTCCAGGATGTCGAGGCCGTGTAGACCGAGCACCCCGGCGACGAGGCAGAACAGGCCGGGGCGGTCCGGCGCCGCGACCACGAGCCTCGAACCCTCGGCCCGGGTCAGCAGCCCGCCGTCGGCCTGTGCGACCAGCGCGACCAGGTCCGCCGCCGGCGAGGTGGGCTTCGGAGCGGGCGCGTCACCGCTGAGGACGCTCGCCACCTTCGTGACGAGCTCGTCGACCAGGCCCGCCTTCCACGGCGTCCAGGCCGCCTCGCCCGTCGCCTTGGCATCCGCCTCGGTGAGCGCGGCGAGCAGTGCGAGCGTGGAGCGATCGCCAACCGCCGCCGCGACGCGCATGACGGTCGTCGGGTCGCTCAGATCCCGCCGCATCGCGGTCTCGGCCAGCAGGAGATGATGGCGAACGAGCGTGACGAGGGTGTCGACGTCCGTGGCGGAGAAGCCCAGACGTGTGGCGATGCGTTCGGTCAGCTCGATGCCCGTCGCGGTGTGATCGCCGGGGTGGCCCTTGCCGATGTCGTGCAGCCAGGCTGCGACGACCAGCAGATCCGGCCGGCTCACCCGGCGCACGAGCGCGGCGGCTTGGACCGCCGCCTCGATGAGGTGCCGGTCGACGGTGAAGCGGTGGTAGGGATTGTGCTGGAGGCGGCTGCGCACCGGTTCCCACTCGGGGAGGATCCGCACGAGCAGGCCGTGCTGGTCGAGCGCCTCGCACGCGGCGACCGCCCCGGGACCCGCGGTCAGCAGCTCGACGAGGGCGCGCCGGCTCGCGTCCGACCACCGGGCTGCCGGCACCGCGGCGCCCGACCGGGGACGCACGAGGCCGGCACGATCGATCGGTGCTCCCGTGGTGGCTGCGGCGGCCGCGACCCGGAGCGCGAGTGACTCGTCGGCGAGGTCGGCGCCTGCCTCGACGGCGATCTCGCCCTCGCGAAGGACCACGCCGGCGCCCATTCGGCGGTCGGTGGCGACGATCCTCCCGCGGGGACCCTCCAGGAAGGAATCGATCCTCCGCCAGGCGTCGTCGCTCATCCAGGCGATGGTCCGCGCCGCGGCCGACACACGTTGCATGAGACCGTCGGCGTCGGGGAGGCCGAGACGGTGGGCAACGGCGGCCTGCTCCTGCAGGACGAGGCGGTCGCGGGCCTTGCCGGTGATGCGTTGGAGCTCGACCCGCGCCGTGAGGAGGACCTCCTCCGCCGCGGGCAGAACCTCGTCGATGTCGGGGATCACGTCGACCGCAACGGCCGCCGCCATCAGGGCATGCACGTCACGCAGGCCGCCCCTGCCCTCCTTCAGGTCGGGCTCGAGCAGGAACGCGACGTCGCCGAACCGGCGGTGTCGCTCGGCGACCGCGTCCCCGAGGTTCCGCAGCCAGCGACCCCGGTGTCGCCGCCAGCTGTCTCTTGCCTTGCCGGCGAGCTCGGCCCCGAGGTCATCGTCACCCGCGACGGTGCGCGCGTCCAAGAGGCCGAGGGCGGCCTTGAGGTCGCGGGCGGCGATCGCAAGCGCCTCCTTGACCGTCTTGACGCTGTGGTCGAGGGCGAGGCCGGCGTCCCAGATCGGGTACCAGAGCCGCTGGGCCACCCGGCTCACGTCCGAGCGGCCGCGGTGAACGAGCACCAGGTCCAGGTCACTGCGAGGGGCGAGCTCTCCTCGCCCGTAGCCGCCGACCGCGACGAGCGCGGTCTCGGGTTCGTCCGCGAACAGCTCCTCGAGCCACTGATCGACGAGACCTGCATGGGCCCGGCAGAACGCCCTGCCCTGCAGGCTCTCGTCGAAAAGCAGCTCTTGGCGTCGTTCGCTAAAGGGCGTCTGCGCCCATCTCGCCGGTGCGGACACGGATGACTCCCTCGACAGGGGAGACCCAAACCTTGCCGTCACCGATCTGGCCGGTGCGCGCGGCTTCCACGATTGCGTCAGCGACCCGCTCCGCGTCGCCGTCCTCGACCAGTACCTCGATGCGGACCTTGGGCACGAACTCCACGGTGTACTCGGCACCACGGTAGACCTCGGTGTGGCCGCGCTGGCGCCCGAAGCCGCGGGACTCGGTCACCGTGATGCCCGGGACGCCGAGCGTCTTGAGCGTCTCGCTGACGTCGTCGAGCTTGAA
>VAWU01000091.1:1294-3924 GCA_005888325.1 Actinomycetota bacterium | reverse complement strand
GCTGCTGTGGGAGATGGTGGGCCACATGGGCGCGGACGTGGGCAATGCCGGATACGAGTACCACCTGGTGGAGCGGGCTCGCCTCTACGGCGCGACCGTGCAGGCGGCCATTCTCATGTCGGTTCGACAAGAGCCGAGGTTGGCGATCGTTCCCGAGCAGCCGGAGCTGGGCGAAGCGCGAGGCGGTCCGGCGCTCCAGCACTGAGCAGCGGCGACTCCAAGACTCTCGCGATCCTTCGAGTGTTCGCGTTCAGGAAGCCGGCCGAAGCCTCGGACGACGCGGGCATGAAACGAGCGCAGGTCCTCAAGACGGCACAACTGCCGCCGGGCGGCCCACTGTTGCAACGGCTGAACGCAGCTCTGAACGCTCGCTTCCCGCTTCCTGGGCGCGGCATGCCGCGTCCACGACGAGCTTGGGGACAGGACTGTCGGGATCGGGCAACCGCGGGATGGGTGGCGAAACTCACGTCGCTTGTGTCAACCGCTTCGCGAGCTCAATCGCGCCGTAGGCCAGAGCACTTCCGGCGCTGCCCTCGAGGATTCGACCGAGGGTTCGGAGCGCGCTCCTGATGATGGAGCGGTTGGGCTTCGGAGACCGGAGCTGGATTTCAATGGTCTGGCGGTTGGCGTCGACGACCGCAGCATCAGTCGGAGACAGCTCCATCTGGCCACGCGCTTGGGCGAGCTGCAGTTGCGTGAGAAACACTTCGATTTCACGCGCCTGGAGCGGCGTCAGCGCGTCAGGCTCGGTGACACCGTCCTCCGCGCAGACTTCGCGTTCGACCCTGTCGACACCAAGGATCGTGATCTCAAGATCCTCGCTCATGCCGTGTGGCTCGGCGTAACTGTGTCCGATCAACCAGTGCACGATCTGATCACACGTCTGCGCATCCAAACCCATGGTTTCGGCGATGATGCCTTGCGATTCAGACCGGAGTTTTGGGGTGGCGTCCGTGGCCTCGTAGAGTCGGCGGAGGAACTCCCACCGTCGCTGGTCGGTCTCTTCGATCGAGGTCACGTCGCACCCTTTCGTTGACAAAGCGTTGGCACGCGGCCCGTCGCGAGCCCAGCGAACACACTCCCCGACCTGCACCTACGAAGTCGAGCTGACGAGAGTTAGAACTTAGGGACCTCTTGACCCCAGTCATAGTCTGCGCGCGTCGCCGACGTGCGACTCCCCGCGAACCAGGAGAAGGGGCGACTTACGGCCTCGCCGCTCAGCGCTGTTCGACGCGCACCTCAGCCGGGACGAACATCGCAGGGAGGACCGTTCGGTCTGAGAGCCGCCGCGAACTCGGTACGTCGGCCCTTCGTCGCGTACGGCAGCCACTTCGAAGCCTCCTGCCCAGGCGCGATCGAAGCGGGTCCGGACCTCGACGGGCGTCCCGACCGGCCAGCGGGGGTCAGCCATCGTCGCGCGCTCGGAGTCGGGGGGCGGCCTCGAGTGCGGCCGCCGCCGTGGCGGGGACATCGGGTTGTTGACCATTGCCCCATGTGAGGGGCCAGCCGCGGGGCTGCCAGACCGTGAGCCGCGATGCGTGCGGCTCGGGCGCGGCGCGATTCGCCGCTCGGGGTGGCGGGCGACGCTGGCCGTCGAGCTGGGCGACGAGCAGGTCGACAAGTTCGTCGTCGCGCGCTCCCCGCTGGCCAAATGCCTGGTCGGGCGCATAGGGATACCAGGGCTCGTGGCGCATTTGGTTGCCTCCACTCTCGCCTGCGGGCATCGAAACCCGGCGGCGATCGGTGACGCGGCGACCTTACCCCTGAGCTGGCGGCGCTCCAAGCGGGTCGCGTCGGGCCCGCCGCCTCCCGAGTTGTCTGCAGCGCGTTCCCCATCGGCTTCGTGTTCTTCGACGGTTGCGCCCCAACGCCGTCGTCGCGCTCAACCGGGCGATCGCTGTGATGGAGGACCGTGGCCCGGCGGCCGCGCTCGACGCCCTCGCCGAGACCGACCTGCCGCCATTCACGACTGCATGGTGCGGCCGACCCTCTGGCCGCCGTACCACGCGATCAAGGGGTTTAGAGAGACGCGTACACCGAAGCTTGGTCGCGTCAACGCGGCCGGCCGCTCCTAGTGGTCCGTCACGGGTTTGGTGTGGGAGTGAGAGCGCGCGTCCTCGGCGGACTGAAGCGCACCGGGTTCCGTGGAGGCTCTAGGTGTTCCTCTCACGGACGTTGGTGACGCGGTAAGGGTCCACCAACGCGAGGACCTCCGGAAGTAGGTGTGCAGGTGTCGAATCCAGCACAACCTCCCGGAGGTCCTCGTGAGTCACCGTAATGCTCCTCTGACCCCCCGGGGTCGACTCCTGCTGTGCCGGCGGATCGAAGCCGGCACCCCCATCGCCCATGTGGCCGCGGCCATGGGTATCTCCCGGCGCTGCGCGTCGAAGTGGTGGTACCGCTACCTCGAGCTCGGCACCGACGGGTTGCATGACCGCTCCAGTCGCCCCCGACGTTCTCCCACCCGCATCAGTGCACAGGTCGAGACCAAGATCTGTCGCCGTCGCCGGTCCGAGCGAGTGGGCCCCGACCGCCTCGCCATCCACCTCGACCTGCCCGCCTCCACCGTCTATCGGGTGCTCCTGCGCCACGACCTGAACCGCCTGTGCCACCTCGACCGCCAGAGCGCG
>VAWU01000091.1:0-1140 GCA_005888325.1 Actinomycetota bacterium | reverse complement strand
ATCGACGATCACAGCCGCCTGGCCTACACCGAGGTGCTCACCGATGAGCAGGGACGAACCGCGGCCGCGTTCTGGCGCCGGGCCGAGGCCTGGTTCAGGGCCCGAGGCGTGATCGTCGAGCGGGTCTTGACCGACAATGCCTTCAGCTACCGGGGCAAGCTTTTCAACCAAGCGCTGGGCGAGAACCGCATCAACCACAAGTACTGCCGGCCCTACCGACCCCAGACCAACGGCAAGGTCGAACGCTTCCACCGGACCCTGCTCGACGAGTGGGCCTACGTCCGTCCCTATTGCCGCGAGTCGGACCGCACCCGCGCGCTTGCGCGCTGGCTCCACCGCTACAACCATCATCGGGTGCACACGGCTATCGGAGGTCCGCCGGTCTCACGCGTGACCAACCTCCCGAGGGAACACATCTAGGCGATGATCTGGCGTGCGGGCTAATGCCAGACGGAGGGCTACGGGTCGTAGTTCCAGTGTGAGGCCCGGATGTCGATCGCTTCGGGTGAGCGCGGCGACGGAGTCGCAGCTGCCGTGACTGAGGCGAAGGTTCGGCGAGCTGCGCGAACCAGCCCTCGACGAGGTGCACCACGACGAGTCTCATCCGGCGTCGACGGGTCGTACGTGGGAACGACCGCGCCCCGACTACGAACGCGTCGACTCTGACCCGCGCCGGTGGTTGGTCGTATCGTTGGCCACTATGCGGTCTGACGGCTCCGAGCTGGTCTTGGTGGAGGGCCGTGCTGCGTTCGATCGGTCCGAGTGGTCCGCAGCGTTCGAGGCGTTCGGGCGGGCGGATGCCGACAGCGCCCTTGGACCTGATGATCTCGAGCGGGCCGGGCTCTCGGCGATGTGGTTGGGTGAGTTCGAGCCTTGTATCGAGTTCCGCCAACGTGCCTTTGGCTTGCGCGTGGCGGAGGGCGACGTGCACCACGCGGCTGAGTTGGCGATCGAGTTGTGCTTCGATCAGGCGGGACGAGATCGTCTGGCCGTTGCCATGGGATGGAAGCAGCGCGCCGAGCGTTTGCTCGAGGGGTGCGAGCCGTGCTCCGCGTTAGGCCGGTTGGTTGAGCTGCGGGCGATCGTTGCGCTCGAGATCGACCACGATGTCGCGACCGCCTTGGAGCACTACGACGAGGC
>VAWU01000090.1:4635-6569 GCA_005888325.1 Actinomycetota bacterium | reverse complement strand
GAACGCCGGGAGTGGAAGCGCCCGCTCTCCTTCCAGTGCGACCGAGAAGTGACGGCAGATCCGATACCGGCCTGGTTCAACGGGTGGTACGACGGCCGTGACAGGTCCCTTCAGACCAATCGCTCGGACTGCGAAGGGTCCATGGACAGGAACCGAACTCGGCGCACCCTCCCCCCAGGAGACGAGATGAAAGAGGTCGACCCACTCACCATCGCGTTCGGCCTGGAGTCGCGATGCGGCGCCGCCGACCGCATGATCAGCATCTGGCCCGCTCGGCGACAGCACCACGCGGTCGCCTACGTGACCGTGCTCCGGGGTCACGTTCAGGCTAAGTCCCGACGCTGTCGTCATCCGCAAAAGAATGCCCGATCCCGCGAGCGCCGAGCGGCAGTTCGGGCGCCTTCCGAATCGTCGCGCGTGTTCGCCATCGCGCCCGTGCCTGGTCGAGCGTGCAACTTCAACCTGGCCGAACGGGCCGCGGAGGGGACTGTGCGGGACTGCTCCGGCACGCTGGCGTCGACGCATCCGCATCGCAGAGCGTGAACCCGACTCCTTGCCGGACGCCTGAGTCCGACGCGAGCGTGCCCGGTCGCGATACGACCGGGCACGTTCGTTCATCGTTGGTTCCTACGTCAGCAGTGGATCTTCGTGAAGCCGGTATGCGGTGGGCCGTTCTGGTCCAGGCCCGGGGTGTAGCTCGCGTGGTCAACGTCGTGAATGGTGAACGACTCCCCAGTCGCCGAGGTACCCGAGAAGTGGAACGTGTCGTGGAACACCGCGCTCTGGCGGTTACCCGACGCACCGAACCATTCGGTGAGCTTTCCGGTGAACGCCGGGACGTTCGGGTCCGGAGGTCCGGTCACGGTGCACGTGTCATCCGTTGCCGTGATGCTCGACGGCGGGTACGCCGTGATGGTGACCTGTCCGGTGAAGGTCGAGGTGAACCAGAAGTTCTGCGCCTTGTTCACCGTCACATGCTCGATCCCGTTCCCCGTGCCGACCACCGTGACGAAGTCGGTGGCGAGGAACGAGGGACACGAGGCCGGTAGCGGCGACTCCGGTGGCGAATCCACCTCGTTCACGTCGGTGAAGTGCGCGGTCTGCGAACACGGCCCGGGTTGCGTGCTCCCACACGCAAGCTCCGGCGCGGTGTCGGCTCGTGCCGCAGGTACGAGCCCGACCTCCATCACCACCGTCGCGGTTGCCGCCAGGACTGCGATGCGGTTGATCAGCTTTCCCGTAGGCTTGCTTCCCCCTCATGAAGTGCCCAGCCCACCTAGCCTAGACAGAAGGCACGGCCGAGGGGTTGGGCGTAGGGATCACCCCAGCCCGTTTGCGGCGACCTCAAGCGCAGACCAAGAGCTCAACTTGGTGCTAGGGCCCGACCGCGAGTGCCTGCCCACTCTGGGAGGGTCAAGGTCAGCTGCCAATCTGGGTCTCGCGCTGCCTGTGACGAACCAGCGCCGAGGGCCCGCTCGGCGCTCGTTCTGGACAGCCCGAAGCGGCCCTACGCGTCAGCGGACACCCGCGACCCCAACACTTTCTGCACGGTGCTCGCGTGCCACCTAGCGCCCCATGCGCGCGTCGGCACCCCGGCTTCGTTCAGAGCGTCCGCGATGCGCCGATCGACACGCCCTTCTTCCGTATGGTCTCGATCCTACGCACGACCTTCGCGAAGATCATGGGCGGGCGCCGGCGGAAGCGTCAGCGTAGCCCTAGCGTGTAGGCCCAACGAGCCGGCTCCTCGGGCGAGATGCCCCATCCACGGGCGCAGTTCCAGCCGGGCGAGCGAAGGGGCGGAAGTCTCAGCCGCTGGGCTCGGGAGCGAACTGGATGTCGATGACGACGTTCGACGGAGTGGTGAACGATCCGTTGAACGTCGCTGCGCCGGAGCTGTTGAAGGTCCACCGTGAGATGCCGCCGGGTGCGAACGT
>VAWU01000090.1:0-4539 GCA_005888325.1 Actinomycetota bacterium | reverse complement strand
AGTACCTTCGGAATCGAACTTGAAGCGCGAGATGCTGTTGCCCCTTGCGTTGGCGACGAACAGCTCGCCCGAGCGGTCGAAGGCGAGATCTTGTGGGTTGCTGAGGCCATTGCCCGAGAGGACGCCGTTCGGGACCGCGTTCCCCGCACTGTCGAAGGTGAAGCGATTCACAGTATTCACGGTGCAGCACTGGGTTACGAAGAGCTCGCCAGTGGGGCTGAACGCGACGCCGCGGGGCGCGTTGCAGCACAGGCCGTCGGCAACCGCACCGGCCGGCGACGCGATGCCGCGCCGGTTGAATCGCAGGTGTACCACGTTGCTCTGACCCAGCTGCGCGACAAACAGCTGCTTGTGCCTGAAGGCCGCCCAGTGGGGAACGCTGAAGTCGCGAAAAGCGATTTGCCCGTTCGAAGAAGGATTGCCCAGCGGATCAAGGATGCGGCTGATGTAACCCGACTTCGGCGAAAATGGATCACCGCGGTTGACGACGAGCAGCTCGCCCGAGGGAGTGAACGCGAAGCAGCAGGGCCGGAAGAACGATGGGTCATCGATCGTTCGATTCAGGGTTGGTGCGCGGGTCGGACCTCGAACGTCGTAGCGGAGAACAGGACCGGATTCGCCGAGTCCTCCAGAGTCCCGCGCCGCCATCACGAACAGGGTCGCGGCGGCGCGGAGAGGCGGTGTGGCCGCCTCGCTGGCCGCGGCCGTTGTCAGAGTCGCGAACAAGACGCCGGCGATAGCGACCCTCGTCATGCGCGATCGAAGGATTGAGCGACGATGCGAAGCCATCACGGACTCCTCGCAGTCTCAAATCGACGCACGGGGGCGCCACGTCGACCCTACGCCTGCAACCCCGCGATCGAAAGCAGCAATTCCCGATCGTCAAGGCCGTGACCGCGACCGGCAGTTCGCCGATTCAGGCTGGGTAGATGCACTCCACGCGCCGGACGACGGCGGTCGTCGCATCGACGAAGAGGCGTGCCACCGCTCCCCACCTTGGGCAGTCGGAACGCCGTCCTCGTTCAGCCGGTCAGCGACCCCCCGGATCGAGACGCCCTTCTTCCACATCGTCTCGATCCGCTTGGAGCCGTTGGACGCACAGAGCGCCGGCTATGAGCGCGTCCGGCGAGGTGTTGTCGACGTTCTTCTGGCGCGGATGAAACCGCTGAGACACACACCGAGCCGTCGTTCCGCCGCGCGAGCGGGGTGGCAGCAGGAGCTGGAGCGTGGGCTGCCGAGACGCGCCGCTCAGCCGGCGTTCGGGCGGTGCATAACCCTCGGGTCGGTTCGGCGTCGCGTGTGCACGAAATCGGCCGATCACATGAGCCAGCCGGCCGATGAGTTCCGAGCAGAGCACCAGTCAGTATGGACAGGATTCGCACAAAGGAGCACAGATGACCGAGCCGACCACCCACACGCTCGATGTCCCCGGCGCCACATTGACGTACGACGTCCACGTGCCCGACGCCCCGAGCGACAAGCGCCCGCTCTTCATCTTCGGCTCGCCGATGGGAGCCACGGGCTTCGAGCAGCTCGTCGGTCACTTCACGGACCGCACGGTCATCACCTACGACCCCCGTGGTATGGAGCGGAGCACCCGTGAGCCAGGCAGCGAGGTCACGGTGGAGGTGCACGCCGAGGACTACCACCGCGTCGTCGAGGCCGTCGGGCTCGGGTCGGTGGACGCGTTCGGGTCGAGCGGCGGCGGAATGTGCGGCCTGCACTGGGTGGTCGCCCACCCCGAAGACGTGCGCACCTTCGTCTCACACGAGCCACCGGTGATCACGCTGCTCGAGGACAGTCAGATGGCGATCAAGGTGAACGCTGACATCGTGGACACCTACCAGCGGGTCGGGTTCGGTCCGGCCATGGCGAAGTTCATCCAGCTGGTCATGCATCAGGGCCTGCTGCCCGACGACTACCTTGACCGGCCCGCGCCAGACCCCGCGCAGTTCGGTCTCCCCACCGAGGACGACGGCTCCCGCGATGACCTGCTGCTGAGCGGCAACCTCGCCATGCCGCCGTTCGAGCCCGACGCGGAGGCCCTGCGCGCGTCGTCAGTGCGCATCGTGCCCGCAATCGGCGCCCTCGGCGCGGGCGGATTGGCTCGGCGCGGTGGTGAGGCGGTCGCACGGCTGCTCGGCGTCGAGCCGATCATCTTTCCCGGCGACCACGGCGGCTTCGCCGCCAACGAGTGGTCCCCCGACAACGACCCGGCCGCGTTCGCCGCGAAGCTCCGCGAGGTGCTCGTCGAGGACTAATCAGGGCTGTCGCGGCCGCGCCCGATTCGGCGTTCTGCGCTTGTGCGCCGCGCAGCGAACGCCGCTCCAGAACGACGGCTTCACCGCCCGTATCCACCGCGACCGAACGGCACTTCGGTGCTCGGTTGCCATTGACGGGAAGCGCGTCGAACGCGCGCACCGAGTGCCCGCTCTGGAGCGGACGCGCCTTCGACTGAACGCTGGTCGCGGGTGTCTCATGCGGCTGCGGACTGAGCTGGGGCTTCCGATCAAAGGAGGCGCCGCCATCCAACTCAAGAACATCTCCACCGCCATCGAGCACTACGACCCGTTTCTTCACCAGCCCCGAGCGTTTGGCACTGATTGGCTTCCTCGCCGGCTACTCGGGTCTGACCCGAGAGGCGTATTCGCTGGACCTGCGTCAGTTCGCCACCTGGTGCGCAGAACACCACCTCGCACTGTTCTGTGCGCGGCGACCGACATCGAATCGTTCGCCCGGCACCTGGAGGTCCGAGGACGGGCGCGAGCCACCATCGCGCGTCGGCTGGGCACCGTCACCGGCTTCTACCGCTACGCGGTCGAGGAGGGCGTCATCGAGCACTCGCCCGCGGTCCACGTCCGCAAGCCCCGTCTGGACTACGAGTCCCACGCGGTGGGACTGGACCGAAAAGAGGTGGGTGCGCTCTTGGTGGCCGCGGGCCTGGCCGGAGCCCGGGACCACGCCCTCGTGTCGCTGTTGTGCCTGAACGGCCTGCGGGTCTCCGAGGCCGTCGGCGCCGACGTCGAGCGCCTGGCGCTCGAGCGCGGCCATCGCACCCTCACCATCACCCGCACGGGAGGAAAGGTGTCACCGTTCCTCTCGCGCCCCGCACCGCCCGGGCGCTGGACCTGGCGGTGGGCGAGCGCTGCGAAGGTCCCATCCTGCTCGGAGCATATGGCGCCCGCTTGGATCGCCATGCTGCGGCGCGCATCGTGCGTCGCCTGGCCCGCCGGGCGGGCATCGCCAAGCGGGTGGGCCCCCACACGCTGCGTCACGCCTTCATCACCGCGGCCCTCGACGCCGGCGTGCCTCTGCGCGACGTGCAGGAGGCGGCCAGCCACGCCGACACGCGCACGACCATGCGCTATGACCGAGGTCGGGTGTCCCTCGATCGCCACGCCACGTACATCGTGGCCACATTCCTGGCCGGCGCGGCCCGCTGACCTCGAGCCGCTCCGCTCCCGGGACGGAGGTGGAATGGGCCCCGGCGCTCGAGCGTCAACCCGTTCGAGACACCGGCCGGTAGCCAGCGTCGGCGAGCCAGGCGCGGGCGCGTCCGATATGACGGTCGTCGGAGAGCGCGTACCATCGCGTCGCGACATCGGGCCAGCGATCGAGCAGGTCGCGGAAGCGACGGAACGCACCCTTCCCGTCGATGGCGATGCTCAGTCGATCGGCGATCGCGGGATCGTCGAGCGTGGCGATGAAGTCAGCCATGTCCCGATAGGCGTCATCGGAGCCCTCGGGCCACACCGCCAGCCAGCACTCGCCGTCGGGCTCGCCGGGCAGTTCCTCGATGCCCGCGTCCCGCGCGTTCTCGATCACCCCGGCACTCCAGACCTCGCCCGTCTCGAGGTCGAGAACGCCGGCGTCGGCGCCGAACGATTCGCCCAGTACCTGCGCGAGCTCCTCGACGTCGACGGGCACCGGCGCGAGCCCATCCAGTGCTCGGCCCATCGCCACGTCGAGTTCGGTGGCCAGCTCGTCGTCGCCGCTGTCGCCTCGGGCGTGCAACGCCGCGCAGCAACGCTCGGCGAGCTCGAGGGCCCCGGGAGCCTCACGACCCAACGCAACCACGAGCGCGGCGCCGGCGGCTTGGAGGCACTCGTCTGGAAGTTTGGCGCTGAGCACGCCGACGATCGCGGGGCCGTCCGCGCGGTGGGTGGCGATGCGCAGCCGCTTGCGCCATTCCTGCAGGTCCACAGACGACCAGTCTTGTCGAGGCGCGCTGGCTCAGCAGAACCCGCTCCAGAGCGAAGCCTCTTTGTGTCAACGACCTTGTTCGCGAGCGCGCCGAAGCAGCGCCTGTTGGTGGGCGCGTAGTGTCGTAGTGGGTCCGGGAGTGACTTCTCCGAAGAGCCGGTGTTCAGGGTTCAGCCGGCCACGCTGGAATAGAAGAGTCGTCCCTGGTCTGTCCTCCCGGGCCCGCCTTAGCGGCGTCGACGACGAGCTGGCGGTAGACCGCGTCGCTGATGCGCCGCTTGAACGCGCGCAGGGCTTCCTTGCGGCTCTTGCCCTCGGCCAGCTTGCGCTCGTAGT
>VAWU01000089.1 GCA_005888325.1 Actinomycetota bacterium | reverse complement strand
CTCGGGGACGTCGACGCGTGCGATCAGCGAGGGCGGCGACGGCGGCGAATACCCCCACTCCGACAAGCGCGACCGCCAGCCCAACCGCCACGAGCCAAGCGTACGCCCGACCCATCCGGGGACGCCGAGCGGCAGATCTGTGCTGGCTGGGCGGCGTTACGAACCTCGTCGGTTGGAACGTTGCTTCGATGCGCGGACACGCTGTCTCGCCTCATCAATAAGACCCATAAGGTTCGGGTGATCAATGATTCGACCGGCCTCCTTGACGAGTTTGATTGCCGTCCTCGTCCGACCGGCTCCAACGAGAACGTGTACCAGGTCGCGAACCTGTTCTATGGCCCGCTCGCGATCGTCACGACGCGCACGCCCGAACGGTCCGCCCGCGAACACATACGCGCCGAGATCCGGATGCCGCTCCTCCACCGCCAAGATCAGGCGGTAGGCGGCCTCGTCGTCGCCCAGCGCACGGTCGATCGCCAGGGCTTCTCCGAACCGTTCCGAATCGATCGGCGGTCCAAACGCCGCCCGCGCAGCCCTTGCACGAACCCCGAGCAGCGCCCGACGGGCGGCCGAGTCCTGTTGCCCTAGCTCCGCCCAGTAGGCGAGTGCGAACGAAAGCCGTACGCCTAGTGCGCCCCGTCAGCCTCCAGTGCGTGCGCGTGATACCAACGATGGGCCCGCAATGCATCCCGGAACCGACCTTCCTCCCGCCAGGTCTGCGCCAGGTCGAGCCAATCGTCGGGACTCGTACGCCCCTCGAACGTCATCCGCCTGCTCAAGAGCGCATCTTGCTCCGTGGAGGCATCGCGACATAGTGCCCGATCCGCCAGCGCCGAGCGGCAGATATGGCGCTGCGGGATTGGGCTCGATTGTTCGTCCGGGTCGTCGTTCGCAGGTGTTGGGAAAGAGGGGCGCGGCATCATGAGCGTGTGCAATTGCGAACCCGCAGGCTGACGCTGCGGCCTTTCCGGTCCGACGATGTCGCCGCGTTCGAGGCCTTCGCTCTGGCTAGGGCATACCGCCGTTTCCTCGGTGATCATCCCTACCCGGCGGAGTTCGTGACGAACAATGTCGGCGTCGATGGCGCCTGGGTGGTCGAGCTCAACGAACGCGTCGTCGGGTCGGTCTTCCTCGGCGAGCAACTTGCCTGTCTCCTCGCCCCCTCGGTCCATGGGATGGGCATCGGGGCGGAGGCCGTACGGGCGGTCATCAACGACGGCTTCGAGAGGCGCGGTTATGAGGAGATCGTTGCACGAGCCGATCCCGACAACATTGCGTCACTGCGTGCGCTGGAGCGGCTCGGGTTCCGTGCCCGCGAAGACGGCACGTACCGCCTTGAACGCTCGGACTGGCAGAGAAATGACGAACCCCGATAGTCAAAGGTACGAGGCGAATCCTGCGCCCGTTCCACAGCGCGGATAGGCAGTTCGGGGCGCGGGGCGAGCACGTGCTACGCGCGGTTCTCGACGATCCGCGCCAGGCCGTTCGCCACAGCCTGAACGCCTGCCTCGGCCCACCCGATACCCGCTCCCAGGATGACGGCGAGCGTCCCAACGACAGTCAGAACCGCACGTATGACGACCATGACTCAACAGGTTCTGACACTACGTCCCGACCGAGTGTTCTCTTTCGAACCCCGGACCTCTCATGCCTGGCTCCTCGCTACCGGAGCGAACGGGAAGACTCGGCGCGCTCACTGGAGGTCCACGCGTCGTAGGCGACGACCGCTGCGATTCCAATCCACGGGAACCACACTCTCGTCTCTTGAATCTCAGCGATGAACAGACTCAGGCCGACGTGGAAGGCCAACGCGACGCCGAGGGCAGAGGCAAGGGGATCTGGTGGCCATCCGCGACGCCACGCACCGACGACGACCAGCGACAGAGGCAAGAACATCACGACCGGCGCGGCGATGCTCTGCACGTTGAGGTTGTCGCTCAGTTTCAGCAGTCCAGACCCCTTCAGATACCCGGCATCCGGGTACACGCGCACCCATATGTCGGTGGCAGCCGCAGCAACAGTGCCGAGAGCGAGACCTTCGACGAGCCATCTTCGGTGACGTAGCCCGACGAACGCGAAGCCAACGCCGAACGCGAACAATACGTCCGTGCGCGTCCCAATCAGCAAGAGCGCACCGAACGCGAGCACGCTCCGCCGTCGCCAGCCGTCGAGCGTTGCCCCTACCGCAACGATCGTGACCGCGAGCAGAGCCGCGAGCGGCTCCGGGCGGGGATAGAAGGCGAGGCTGAGCGCCCACCACCCGCAAGCGAAGCAAGCCAGAACATAACCGATCGGCCCGACGCGACGGCGCTGGGCAAAGACGAACAACGCGATCGCTGCACAGACGCCGACACCGCTCTCGACGGCGCCGATGGCCGTCTCCAACGACATGGCATGGGAGACGAGTTGAGCCATCTTCGGCACCAATGGCCTGTATTGGTCCGGCGCCGGGGCGGACCCATCGATGATGCGCTCATACTGGCGGAGGAGGTAGCTGTTGTGGATGCCGCGAACCCGCAGCCAATAGTCCCAATACGCGATCCCGAGAAACACTGATGTGCCGACCGCCAGCGGCCCCAGCTTGGCTCGCATCTGGCGAACCCTAGACGCAACGCTTTCTCGGATCAGTCCAGACCGCTCAGGGCTAGCGGTCGGAAGAGCTCAGTACAGCGTTCCGGCGGTCGCCATGTTTGTCAGTTCGGCGCATTCAGGTGAATAGAGGAGTTTGAAAGCCGCGCGATCAACTCCACCAAACCTTGTTGTGCGGCTCGGGCGGTTACCCCGCGCGTTCCCGGCGCGGACGACGCTACTTGTGCGGTGTGAATAGCAGCAACGCCGAGCCGTAGTTCGGGCGCGACGATGCAAACGGTGTGACTGCTAAGCGATGGCGATTGCATCCCGTGGCCGCGCGAGGCGCTACTCGTGTGCCGAGGTCTCTCGTACATGAGCCTCAGCGATTCCGATTGCCATCGCCTGCTTGCTGTGTGGCCCGCGAAGCTTCCGAAGGTTCAAGGACCAGTACTCGCGACTCGGAAGCTCCGCCCGAGGTCGGCCGTCATCACCACATTGCGGACAGATTATCTCCCAGTTCTCGGTCGAGCGCTCTACCCGTCCGTCTGGAAGAACGGAGTACTGGTCAACCGGGAAGCCCCGGACCGCCGGGTTGTGCGCCGCTCCCTCGCTCACGCGCACAGCTGTCTCGGCGAGAGCACGAGCGCCCCTTCGGTCATCCGCTCGCGAACCCTGAGGGTGTGCGCCCAGCGAGCACAACTCTGGCGACCCGCCAGGCACCGAACTCCGTGAACCAGAGGTTCCCATCGGGTCCGGCCACGATGCCGGGGCAATCCGAGTCCCCCGACGGCACCGCGAACTCTTCGATCGCATGGCTCACCGGATCCATCCGAGCGACCTTGCCGTACGGGGTGCTCTCGGTGAACCACAGCGCCCGGTCGGGGCCCACGCCGAGTCCGACCGGGGCGCGGTATCCCGGCCCCAGCGAGACCTCAGTGACCGTCTTGGTCACCACGTCAATCTTGGCGATGCCCTTGAGCGGGAAGTTCTCGGTAAACCACATGTTGCCGTCTGGGCCGAACGCGATGTCCCCGCCACGGTGGCCGCTCGGGATCGGGAACAGCTTGATCACACCCGAGATCGGGTTGACCCTCCCGAGGACCGCTTCGGCCCGGTCGGTGAACCAGAGCCGACCACCCGGCCCTGCCGCGATGCTCGTGGGGACTGAGTCCGCCGCGGGTATGGCGATCTCGGTGATCACATCGGTCGCGGGGTCGATCGCGCCGATCTTGGCCGCGCCAGCATCGGTGAACCACAGGCGTCCATCGCCGCCTACGGCGATGTCTTCGGGATGCGCGTTCGCTGATGGCAGCGTGAACTCGCGGATGGACCCGGACACGGGGTCGATGACGCCGACACGGCCGGAAGCGGTCTCGGTGAACCAGAGCTTGCCGTCAGGCCCGCTGGTGATCGCGTCCACCTGGCCATCGGCGGTAGGGACGGGGAATTCGGTGAGCGCGTGTGTGCGCA
Organism: Actinomycetota bacterium; assembly: GCA_005888325.1. NCBI lineage: Bacteria > Bacillati > Actinomycetota > Actinomycetota bacterium. Next base: position 819 of record VAWU01000089.1, on the reverse strand, counting down.
GGTCGAGGCGTGCGATCTTGTCGGGATAACGGAAGGCCGGTGAAAATGAGTGGCCGTTCTCGGTGATCCACAGGTTGTGATCAGCGCCCACGGCTACGTCAGTCGGACCGTGAGGGATGACGGGCGGGTACTCAGCAACCGCGTGGGTCGCAGGGTCGATCTCACCAAACTGGGAGCCAAACTCGCTGGCGAACCACAGCTTCTTGTCGGGACCGACGGTGATCGCCTGCGAGTGGCCATTTGCGGTGCCGGAGGGAAACTCGGCACCGATGCTCGTGCCCGAGGACTCGCTGAACCACACGCCTCCGTCGGGTCCTGCGACCAGCCCCGAGGGGCCCGTCGTCGAGGAGGGCACTGTGATCTGGGTGAAGGAGCGCGACGAGATGTGGCGCGACGGGTGGAAGCGCACGATGCGGTTGTTGTCCGGCTCGGTGAACCAGAGGTTGCGATCGGGTCCGACCGCCAGTGCCAGGCTGAATGCAGGGCTGGGCAGCGGGAACTCGGAGATCACATGGGTTCTGATGTTGAGCCGCGCCAACGCTCCCTGCTCGATGAACCAGATGTTGTGGTCGGGACCGCTGGTGATCGCGCCGACCTGGCTTGTCGAGGTCGAGGGTGTGAATTCCTCGATGGCGGTGGTTATCGGGTCGATACGTCCAATGCGGTGCGAGCCACCTTCGGTGAACCACAGCGCACCGTCTGCGCCCGCGGTGATGCCAAAGGTGCCACGCACGTCGGATGGCAGTGTGAACTCGGTGACCACATGGGTCGTTGGACTGATGCGGCCGAGCTTGTTGGCGAAGCCCTCGGTGAACCAGA
>VAWU01000088.1:5884-6430 GCA_005888325.1 Actinomycetota bacterium | reverse complement strand
ACACCGGGCTGGAGTCGGGCGGGATCGGCGGTGGCGTGTTCATCTCCGGCTACCCGAACTACCGGGCCGAGATCCGACGCAACACGATCGCCCGCAACGCAAACGACTACGGGGGCGGCATCGGCACGATCTCCGCGGGCCTGGCGGTGGTGCGCGACAACGCGATTGCCGACAATGTTGGGGGCCTCCAGGGAGGGGGCATGTGGCTCTCCAGCTTCTCGCGGGTGAGCGTCGTCCAGAACCTCATCGCCAGGAACGTGCATGGTGGTGCCTTCGTCTTCGGCGCGGTGGCGGGGCTGCGGTTCGTAAACAACACGATCGCGGACAACACGTTGGGTTCGGCGCTGCACTTCACACTGCACAGCAGTGCCGCCCAAGCGATCAGCAACGTGCTCGTGGGCGCCCCCGGCTTCGCCGCGGCGTTCTGCGACCCCCTCTACGAGTCCACGCCCCCGCAACTCATCGCCAACGACGGTTTCACGCCCGACCGCCCCGGCTTCGAGGGGAACTGCGCGTCCAGCCCGGGCACCAACGGCAACATCTCCG
>VAWU01000088.1:0-5854 GCA_005888325.1 Actinomycetota bacterium | reverse complement strand
CTATCACCTACGCGGCGCGTCACCCTCGATCGACGCGGGCGACAGCATCGCGCTCGGCCTCACACCCTTCGACCTCGACGGCAACCCCCGCATCGTCGGGGCCGCGATCGACCAGGGCGTCTACGAGGCTTCGGGTGCGGACCTCGCGCTGGGTCTTACCGCCACGCCCAACCCAGTGATGACCGGGAAGCCGCTCACCTGGACGCTCACCGCCACCAACCACGGGCCGCTCCCGGCCACCAACGTGCAGTTGCAGGACGCCTGGCCCAACGCGCTGCCGGGCGGGGTGCAGTTCCGTCGCGTGACGACGAGCACCGGGTCCTGCGCGTGGGACGGCGGCACGAGCGTCACGTGCTCGCTGGGGGCGTTGGCGTCGGGTGCCTCCGCCACCATCACCCTGGTGGTCAAGCCGCGCGGCCGGGGGGTCCTCACCAATACCGCGATGGTCACGGCCAACGAGGTCGATCCCAACACCGCCGTCAACACCTCCTCGGTGTCGGTCACCGTGCGGCCCACATGAGGCGGATGCCATGGCGGGAACGTTGGCCGGGCGCACACGGGCGTTGGCCTCATGCGGGAGCGCACGGATGACGATGAGGCGGGTGCGTCTGCTTGCGGTGCTGGCGATAGCGGCGGTGTTGTTGGTCGCGTGTCGCCCCGGCGACATCGACGCGTCCTTCGGCACCAACGGCGTGGTGACCTTCGGTCCCAACTTCGACCTCGGACAGGCGATCGTGGTCCCCGACGGTCGAATCGTGGTGCCCGGCACGCTCCTGTCACGCACTGACCCCTCCCACATCTCGCTGCGTCGACTGAACGTCAATGGCACCCCCGACACCAACTTCGGCAACCAGGGCGTGGTGGACACGTTCGTCGGTCATGGCAGCGGCGCCCTGGTCCTCGTGCGCCAACCCGACGACAAGCTCGTGGTGGGCGGGTTCGTCGAGCCCGGGGCCGGGATGCCGCCGCCGACGGAGCTGGCTCTCCTGCGCTACCTCCCCGACGGCGCGCTCGACGCCAGCTTCGGCAACGGGGGCGTAGTCGTCAGCGACCTCGGCAGCTACGACGCCATCGTCGCGGTCGTGCTTCAACTGGACGGCAAGATCGTCGCGGTGAGCGATGGAAACCACGGGACCCTCGTGGTTCGGCTCAACCCCGATGGCAGCGCCGACACCACCTTCGGCTGGGCGGGCATCGTGGGCCTCGGCGGCCATTTTGCCGCTGGAGGGCCTCCGCACGTCCTGGTTCAGCCCGATGGCAAGCTCGTCGTCGGGGCCTCCGGGGTCAGGCCCAACGACCCCGTGGGCACGGCGGTGTTCCAGCTCGTTCGCCTGACGCCGACCGGCACCCGTGATGCGAGCTTCGGGGACAACGGCGTGGTCAGCACCGACTTCGGGTTCGGAGTCGACCGCGAGTCATTTCTCCGCGGCCTGGTGTTGCGCGCGGGTGGCAAGCTGCTGGCCGCGGGGGCCACCGACGATGCCAGTGGTCGCGAGATGTTCGCCCTTGCCCGATATAACTCCGACGGCACCTTGGATTCGACCTTCGGGACTGGCGGTCGGGTCACGCACGCGATGCCGTCGACCAACCCGTTCAATGTCTTCGCCTTCGCCACCCAACGCTACGGCGCGGTGGTGCTGGCTGGCATCGACTACCCGCGCGCCGTCCTCGCCAGGTTCGGCCCCGCTGGCGACTTCGACACCAATTTCGGTTCGGGCGGCATCGCGACGAGCACCGCCATCCAGAGCGTCGACGTTCTCACGAGCCAACCAAACGGTGCGCTCCTCGCCGGTAGTCGTAACGGCGGTCAGTTGGCCCGCTTCGCCGGGTAGCGCAGCATCGCACCACGGGTCCCTGGGAGAGGGGTCATCCGCCGCGGCCGGTGCGAGCGTCAAAGTGTGCGTGTGCGGAAGTCCGATGAGCGCGAAGCCGCCGAGATGCTGCGTCGCCTGCTCGAAGCGGTGGACCGCGGCGAGCTGACCGCCGACACCCCGGCCGAGCGACGCAACCTCCGGCGGCTGGAGGGGATGCTGGCGGCGTTGGAGGGTGTTGGCAGGCGATCGCGGCCGAAGCCTGACTCGTGATGCTGTGGCACCGCCCGCGACCGAGCGGGCTTGTACTGCGTTGGGCTATCGAGCGAACACGCGTCCGCCGGGGCGCAGACCCGTACGTCGGATGACAGCTCGGACCTCTCGTCCAGCGAGGAGACGATCGCGTACGAGTTCCTCCGCGACCGCCTCGACCGCGCGCCACACGTCCGTCCGCGCAAGGAGCTCGGCCGCCCGAGAACTGAGGTCGTCGACCAGGATCTGCAACCGCTCGTCGTCGTCGACGAGGTAGCTGGCGAGGTCCACTGCATGGTGGTGGTCGGAGGTTGCACCTGTCTCGTTGTGTGAGCCGGTGAATCGCTCCTCGGCCAGTGGACCGGCGAGGTGCCCGACGATGTGGCGCTTGACGAGATTCCGCGTCCTGGTGTCGACGCCAGCATCAGGCTGGAACCACTTCCCGGGTGGGTGATGCTCGACTCGGCCGAGCGAGCCTTCCGCGGGCTCGATCGACGCGGTCCTGATGGGTCGTCGAAGCACGAACGCCGCCACGGCATGACCCGCCTCGTGATAGGCGGTAGCGCGAAGCTCGGGGTCGTGCGACGGCACCATCGACTTCCATCTTGCTACGTGCCCGACGGAGCGAGTGTCCACTAAACCGTCCTTTAGTAGTACACTGTGAGCGTGAAGGTCGTCGGTTACATCCGCGTCAGCACCTCGGAGCAGGCCGACTCCGGCCTGGGGCTGGAGGCCCAGCGCGCCGCGATCACCGACGAGGCCAAGCGGCGCGGCTGGCAGCTCCTTGACATCTACGAGGACGCCGGGGCGAGCGCCAAGACGACCGCGCGCAGGCCCGCCCTGGCCACGGCGCTCGACGCGGTGGAGAAGGGTGAGGCCGAGGCGCTGGTGGTGGCCAAGCTCGACCGGCTGTCGCGCTCGATGACCGACTTCACCCGGCTCATGGAGCGGTCCTGGAAGAAGGGCTGGGCGTTGGTGGCGATCGACCTTGGCGTGGACACCACGACCCCCGCGGGGGAGATGATCGCCAACTCCGTGGCCAACTTCTCGCAGTTCGAGCGGCGACTCATCGGCCAGCGGACCAAGGACGCGCTGGCGGTCAAGCGGGCGCAGGGCGTGCGGTTGGGGCGGCCGCCGGTGATGCCCGCCAAGGTAGTGAAGCGGATCGAGGCCATGCGGAAGAAGGGTTTGTCGATCCGGGGCATCGCCGACGCTCTGAACGAGGCGGGAGTACCGACCGCTCATGGAGGCGCGCGGTGGCACGCGAGCACGGTGCAGAAGGTGCTCGGGTCGCGGGTGGGCCGTTGACGCGGGGCGGCTGCGGGCTGTCCAGAACGAGCGCCGAGCGGGCACTCGGTGCGCGCGCTCGACGCGCTACCCGTCAATGGCAACCGAGCACCGAAGTGCTGCGGTCTCAGGGGCGTGACGGCAAACCCGTCGCTTCGCCGAGCCGGCCGGCCAATGTCGTATTCCCGGCGCCGTATGCGCCAAGGACTGCAACCCGTCGCCAGCCGGGCTCCCATAAGGAGGCGCTGCCGGAGGGTCGGCGCCGTCGCATCTTTTAGCTGGAGACGCGGGAAGCGAGCTTGAGGAACGGCTCGGCTCGTTCACGCCAGTTGTCAGCGTGCCGTTGCCCGGGTCCCGCCAGGTCGAGGGCAAACATGCCTGCGAAGGCCACGCACCAGTCGAGGAGTCGGGCTACGTCGACGCCGATCGCCGTCGCGAGCACAGCAGCTCGCGCCTCGATCGTGGCGATGTCGCCTGCTTTCCACACGAGCAGGTCAATGGCGTCGTACGCCGGGTCACCGAGGCACGGGGCGGGGTCGATGGCGACTAGGCCGCGGCGGTCTCCGCCGTCGAGCACATTGACGGGGGTCAGGTCGCCGTGGAGCAGGACCGTCGGTGACGGTTGCGCGGCGAGCCGAGCGGCAAACCCGCGGCCGCGCTCGAAAAGGCCTTCGGGGACCACCTCCACGAGCTCGGGATGGAGGTGTCGCTGCCTTGCCCAGGAGTCGAATAGGTACGCGATCCGCCGCGTCAACGGTGGGAACGCCGTCGCCGAGGAACCATGAGTGTGCAGTGAGTTCACGAGTTCGGCCACGTTCTCGATTGAGGGGTACCCGGAGGTGTCGCGGAGCATCGCCCCTGGTTTTATGGCCTCCGTCAGGAGAGCTCCTACCGCAGCTTCGACGGCATAGACCGAGGGGACATGGGGAGTCGCCCAGGTCGCGAGCGCAGCGGCTTCCATCCCTAGGCGCTCACGATCGGGGGCGATCTTCAGGACCGCAGAGCGTCCATCGGCGGTGTCACATCGGATGACGACCGACATGCTGCCTTGGGGGATGAGCGTCCCGAACTTGACCCCCCAGCGTTCCCCGAGCGTCGCGAGAACGGCTGGCACCTCGTCTAGCCAAGGGTCGATCTCCTTGCCCAAACGCTTCCTGAGGCGACGACGGACCCCCTCGTCGAGGCTCGGGACGAACCATTCCATGGCCACGAAGTATGGATGACTGAGGGGGAAGCAAGGCGAGGGTTACACAGTGCCCAAGGCGGCGTCGGGGATCGGAGTCAAATGCGCGCACGCCGCTCGTGGTTCATCACCGCCTCGTCGAGCGCGACGGATTCTCTCGTCCGGGCGGGGCGCCGCCGCCGAGGTTGAGGGTCGCCAACCCGGCCAGATCGACATCAGTTCGGAATTTCGTCGACTCGCGCCAGAACGACGTAGCCGAGACCGCGTCGATCGCGCCCATAGCCGACGCTCTGTGCGGCCAACGACTCATCTCGCTCGCGTCCGCGACGGGGGGCGAACCGCGCCCGAACTGCCGCTCGGCGCTACCAGCAAGCGATGCGAAGTACCTCTACTTCGGCGCGCGCCCGACGGTAGTCGCGCTTCGTTTGGCGGAGAGAACGCTTCAGTCTCCGACGGGCCGATCGCGCTGACTCGGATGCGATCGAGGCGCGAAGTTCCGAGAGCCGAGGCTCGTACTGGGCCGCGACCTCACGCAGCCGTTCCTCGATGATGGGCGAGGGATCGACGATGCGGGTCACTGTCAAGATTGTCTCATTGCCGCGCCCGAACTGCCGCTCGGCGCTCCCGGATCGATGCGGGCTCGGGTACTCGCCCACGTGGAAGGGCGTCGGGGAACCTGCTCGAAGCCGTCGGCCGTAGGGTGCCCTCCTTCAAGGACTCGGCGGAGGCCCTCCACTGGCGAGCCGGGCGTTCACGGCTTCGTTCATCGCCGCCGCCCCCGTATGCGGGCGAATCATGACGGTCATCTCGTGGATCAGGTCGTCGGGGCCGAAGCGAAAGACCTCCACACCTTCGAGTTCGTGCTCGCCGACGGTCGCGCGATACACCAAGGCGATCTTGTCCGCCGTTTCGAACTGGTCCGTGTAACGGAACCCGTCGTAGGTATGGAAGACCGCCGTCAAAACCCACTCGACGACCGCGCGCCCCTCCAGCGGTTCGGACGCCACAGGGGTGTGAAAGACCACATCGGCTGCCATCGCATCGACTATCGGACGATGACCGTCACGCTCGACAGCCTCTCTGAACTCCCGGATGTCCACGCCCACCGCCATCCATGAAACATTAGGAGAAGTCACACGAGGTCATCGCGCCAGAACTGATGCGATGAAGGAGCGGGGCCTCCGCTCCCCGTGAAGCTCCGAGTCGTTGGAGACTCGGGGTTCTCACACCAACACCTCTCGAAGAGGAGGAGGCCCCTATGGATCGACAGTACGTCGGTATCGACTTCCATCGTCGCCGGTCGGTGATCGTGCGACTCGAT
>VAWU01000087.1:3971-10059 GCA_005888325.1 Actinomycetota bacterium | reverse complement strand
TTCCCCCGGGGCCGGCTTCTCCACGAACATCGACACCCGGCCGTCGTCGTCGGTGGGCACGACGCCGAATCGCGACGGGTCGTCGACCCGCGTGAGGTGGATGGTGGCCTCCGCCCCGCGATCCTCGTGGAAGGCGACGAGCGCGCCGACGTCGAGGTCGGTGAGCACGTCGCCGTTCACCGCGAGAAACCGCTCCGCGATCCCGGCGTGGTGAGCCGCGAAGCGGATGGCACCCGCCGTGTCGAGGGGCTCGGGCTCGACCGCGTACGTCAGCTTCACGCCGGCGCAGCGCCCGGAGGGAAAGGCTTTGAAGAACGCGTCGGGTCGGTACCCGAGCGACAGCACCGCCTCGTCCACGCCGTACTCGGCCAGGTGGGCCAGCACCCGCTCGATCATCGGCACCTCGGCCACCGGGAGCATCTGCTTGGGCGTGGTCCAGGTGAGGGGTCGAAGGCGCGTGCCCTCGCCGCCGACGAGCACGACCGCCCTCATGGCGCGGCAGTCGTGCTCGGGCTCGGCGCGGTCGTGCTCGGACTTGCCGCCGTCGTCGGCGTGGTGCCCTCGATGGGCGCGGTCGTCGCCGGCGGGACGGTGGCCGCCGGCGTGACGTCGCTCAACGCGTTGAGCTGTCCTGCCGACGGCGGCGGCGGCACCTTGGTTCCCGACGGCACGAACGCAATGGTGATGAGCTCGCGGTCCGCGAGTCGTATGTCGGCCGGGTTGCCCAGGACGACCTTGCCGTCGCTGCTCGTCGACGCGCCCGCGGCCCAGGTGCGCGCCTCGACCCGCCCCTGCTTCTGGCCGCACTTCATGTCGTTCTTCATCGTCTTCTGGCCCGGCACCTTGATCTCGGAGGTCGAGACCTTGCCCTTCACCGCCTCCATGAACCTGGCGAAGATGGCGTTCGTCCCGGACGAGGCGATCGACGTCGGGTGGACGTGGATGACGCCGTCGCCGTGGGTGTGCACACCGAGGGGGTCGGTCTGGTCGGTGATCGGGGGCAGGAACCTGTCGCAGACGTAGAAGGCGTACGCCGAGTGCCAGTGGTCGCCCCGCTTCGGCGCGAGGTTGTCGGTGTTCGTCTGGTTCTGGGCACGCGAGTAGAAGATCAGCGAGGTGCCCAGCACGACCGTGAGCGTGAGCACACCCGGCCACACCAGGGAGCCTCGTCCGCGCGCAGTGCGCCCGCCGCCCGTACGGGCGACCCGGGCCACCTTCTTGTTCGACGAAGCCTTTCCCATGGCGCAGCGACCCTAGTGCAGCGCTGCGGGGGGTCGGTCTCGCCGCAACCGCTGCAGCCAGGCGAGCGTGGTGCGCACGGCCAGCCCGGCCGCCACGAGGGGGAGGAGCGCCCGCTTCGGGCCGGTGAGCGTCGTCGCGGAGAACCGCAGCAGCGAGCGGTGGTGCTCGGCGATCATCCGGTAGGGGGACTGCTCGCTGGAGAGACCGATCGTGTGGACCACGCAGCCGGCCGGCTCGTACGCGACCCGGCGGCCCGCGTGCCAGAGGCGCCAGCAGAGGTCGACGTCCTCGACGTACATGAAGTAGCGCTCGTCGAACCCGCCGACCGCCTCGAACGCGGAGCGGCGCAGGAGCATGCACGTACCCGACACCCAGTCGACGTCCCGCGCCGCCGCGTGATCCCAGTCGAGCATCCGGTAGCGCCGGGTGAAGCGGTTGGACGGGTTGACCAGCCCGAGAAAGGCGTGGCCCATGGCGTCGGCCAGGGACGGGAACGTGCGGGCCGACGGGTACAGCGACCCGTCGAGGTTCTCGATGCGGGGGCCGACGAGGGCGAGGCCGGGGTCGCGGTCCAGCGCGGCGGCGAGCACCTTGACCGTACCCGGCTCGACGAGCGTGTCGGGGTTGAGGAGGAGGACGTAGTCGCCGGGGCACGCGGCCACGCCGCGGTTCGCGGCCGCCCCGAACCCGAGGTTCGCCCCTGTCGGCAGGACGACGACGTTGGGGTCGCTCGCGGCGACGGCGCGGTCGGATCCGTCGGTCGACGCGTTGTCGGCCACGACGATGTCGACCACGCCCTCGGCGCGCACGCTACGAACGCACTCCACCAGATGGTCACCGGCGTTGTAGTTGACGACGACTGCGCCGACGCTCACGGCTCGGGTCAGTCTCCCTTCCAGAAGCGGAACCGGATGAGGGTGGCCAGCGCCCCGAACCCGTCGATCCAGGTGATCTTCTTGCCCTCGTCGCGGTCACGACCAGAGTAGGAGATGGGCACCTCGTAGATGTGGTAGCCCCGGCGCAGGACCTTGGCCGTGATCTCGGGCTCGAACTCGAAGCGGTCGGACTTGATGGTGATGCCGTCGAGCACCTGGCGGTCGAACAGCTTGTAGCAGGTCTCCATGTCGGAGAGCGTCGTGTTGTAGAGCACGTTGGTCACCAGAGAGAGGAAGCGGTTGCCCACCCAGTGCCAGAACAGGAGGTTCCTGCGTTCCCCGGTGAAGCGGCTCCCGTAGACCACCTGCGCCCTGCCCTTCAGCACAGGGCCCAGCAGCCGCGGCCAGTCGTCGGGGTCGTACTCGAGGTCGGCGTCCTGGATGAGGAGGAGGTCGCCGCGTGCGTGCTCGAGGCCGGTGCGGATCGCGGCGCCCTTGCCCCGGTTTCTCGGGTGGTGGATGACGCGCACCGTCGAGTCCTCCAGCGCACCCAGCACCTTCTCGGTGCCATCGTCGGAGCCGTCGTCGACGACCACGATCTCGAGGTCGACGGGCAGCTCGACCTGGCGCATCCGGCGCAGGATCTCGACGACGGTGGTGCGCTCGTTGTAGACGGGCACCACCACCGAGAGGGTTCGGTACTCAGCCACGCGCGAACCACTCCGCGGTGCGGGCCACACCGGTGCGCACGTCGACGGTGGGCTCCCAACCGAGCACCTCGCGCGCGAGCGTGATGTCGGGACGGCGCTGCGCGGGGTCGTCGACCGGGAGGGCCTCGAAGACGATCTCGGACGGCGAGCGCGTCACCTCGAGCACGATCTCGGCCAGCTCGAGCACGGTGAACTCGTCGGGGTTGCCGACGTTCACCGGACCGACGTAATCGGAGTCGAGAAGGGCGAGCAGGCCGCGGATCTCGTCGTCGACGTAGCAGAAGCTGCGCGTCTGGCTGCCGTCGCCGTAGACGGTGAGCGGCTTGCCCGCGAGGGCCTGCACGATGAAGTTCGAGACCACCCGTCCGTCGAGCGGCCGCATCCGCTCACCGTAGGTGTTGAAGATGCGCACGATGCGGACGTCGACGCCGTGGGACCGGTGGTACGCCATGGTCATGGCTTCCGCGAAGCGCTTGGCCTCGTCGTACACGCCACGCGGCCCGATGGGGTTCACGTGGCCCCAGTAGGTCTCCTTCTGCGGGTGCTCGAGCGGATCGCCGTAGACCTCGCTCGTCGACGCGAGGAAGTAGCGGGCGCCCTTGTCCTTCGCCAGGCCGAGCGTGTTGTGGGTGCCGAGGCTGCCCACCTTGAGCGTCTTGATGGGGTGCTCGAGATAGTCACGGCGACGCGGGGCTGGCGAAGTGCAGCACCGCGTCGACCTGGCCCGGCACGTCGATGTGGTTGCTCACGTCGTGCTGGACGAACGAGAACCCGTCGCGCGCAGAGAGCTCGGACACGTTGTCGAGCGAGCCCGTGATCAGGTTGTCGATGGCAATGACCTCGTTGCCCGCGTCAAGAAGCTCGCGGCACAGGTGCGAGCCGAGGAAGCCTGCGCCACCGGTGACGACGACCCGCCCGTGGTCGGAGGTCATCGACCCACCCCGAGGTACTCGAACCCGCGCCGCCTCAGCTTGGCCGGGTCGAGCAGGTTGCGGCCGTCGACGACCCGGGGCGCGCTGAGCGCGGCTGCGACCTTGTCGAAGTCGAGCCAGCGGAAGTCGTCCCACTCGGTGAGCACCACGAGCGCGGCCGCGCCTTCGCACGCCGCATACGGGTCGGCACACACCTCGACCCCGTCGGGACCGCCTTGCGGGAGGGACTTCACCGCCGGGTCGTAGGCGCGCACGCTGGCGCCTCGCGCCAACAGCCGCTCGATCACCGCGAGCGACGGGCTGTCGCGCAGGTCGTCGGTGCGGGCCTTGAACGTGAGCCCCCAGACCGCAACCCGGCACCCCTGCAGCGAGCCGCCCACGATGCGCTCGACCTTGTCGGCCACCCGCTCGAACTGCGCGTCGTTGACGTCGATCACACCCCGCAACAGCCCGAAGTCGTACCCCGCCTCCTCGGCGATGTGCACCAGGGCGCGGGAGTCCTTCGGGAAGCAACTGCCTCCCCATCCGGGCCCGGGCTTGAGGAACTCGAAGCCGATGCGCTTGTCGTAGCCCATGCCCAGCACGACCTCGCGCACGTCGGCGCCCACGACCTCGCAGACGTTGGCGATGGCGTTGACGAAGCTGACCTTGGTGGCGAGGAAGGCGTTGGACGCGTACTTGATCGTCTCCGCGGACGCGGGGTCGGTGACGATCACCGGCGCCTTGAGCGCGGAGAACAGGGCGGCGACGCGACCGGCCGCGGCCTGGTCCTCGGCGCCGATCACGATGCGGTCGGGGTTGAGGAAGTCGTGCACCGCGGAGCCCTCGCGCAGGAACTCGGGGTTCGATACGACGCGGACGTCGTCGCGATGCAGCGCCAGCTCGACCACCCGCGTCGACCCCACCGGCACGGTCGACTTGTTGACGACGATCGACTCGCTCGGCAGCACAGGGCCGATCGCCTCGGCGGCCACCCGGATGTAGGAGAGGTCGGCCGAGCCGTCCGCGCCTTGGGGTGTGGGCACGCAGAGATAGGCGAACTCGCAGTCGCGCACGGCCGGCTCCTCGCCGAGCACGAAGGAGAGGCGCTTGGTGTCGAGCCCCTCGCGCACGAGGTCGTCGAGACCGGCCTCGAGGATCGGCACGTCGCCTCGCGACAGCCGCTCGATCTTCTCGGGGATGAGGTCGGCGCAGATGACCTGATGGCCGAGGTGGGCGAAGCAGGCACCGGTGGTGAGGCCCACGTAGCCGGTGCCGATGACGGCGATCCGGCTCACGGCGAGGTCCGTCGAGGCGCGCCGGTCAGGCAAAGGAACATGTGCATGCCCACGAGAGTACGGGACGAGAATGCGGCCACGGGTCGACAGCGTCGCCGACGCGGCTACTCGCCGAGCACGGTCATCAGGTACTGGCCGTAGCCGCTCTTCATGAGCGGTTCGGCCAGACGCTCGAGCTGAGCGGCGGTGATGAAGCCCTGTCGGTATGCCACTTCCTCGATGCATCCGATCTTCAGGCCCTGCCGCTCCTCGATGACCTGGACGAACTGGGCGGCCTGCATGAGCGAGTTGAAGGTGCCGGTGTCGAGCCAGGCTGTCCCCCGATCCAGCACCCCGACCCGCAGGCGGCCCTGCCTCAGGTAGGCCTGGTTGACGTCGGTGATCTCGTATGCCCCCCGTGCGCTCGGTTTGAGGTCTTTGGCGATCGCGATGACGTCGTTGTCGTAGAAGTACAGCCCGGGTACGGCGTAGTTGGACTTCGGGCGATGTGGCTTCTCCTCGATCGAAAGAACCCGCATCTGCGGATCGAACGCCACCACGCCGTAGCGCTCGGGATCGGCCACGTGGTAGGCGAAGATGATCCCGCCGTCTGGATCGGTCCGGCTCGCCAACTTCTCGCCGAGCGAGGACCCGTAGAAGATGTTGTCGCCCAGGATCAACGCCACATCGTCGGCGCCGACGAACCTCTCACCGAGGACGAAAGCCTGCGCCAACCCGTTGGCTTCCTCCTGGACGAGATAGGAGAAGCGACAGCCGAACTGTCCTCCGTCGCCCAGGAGCCGCTCGAAATGCGGGGTGTCCCGAGGCGTGGAGATGATCAGGATCTCGCGTATCCCTGCCAGCAACAACGTCGAGAGCGGGTAGTAGATCATCGGCTTGTCGTACACCGGCATGATCTGCTTGCTGATGCCGCTGGTGATGGGGTACAGGCGAGTGCCTTCGCCTCCGGCCAGCACGATCCCTTTCAAGCGACACCGCCGTTCATGCGCGAGGTGGAGAGACCGTCAGGCGCGCGCTTCGCCGCCGCGGGTCGCGGGTGCGTCGTCCCCGGG
>VAWU01000087.1:1902-3912 GCA_005888325.1 Actinomycetota bacterium | reverse complement strand
GGAAGAGCACCGTGGTGGCGCCCATGAAGAACGTGGCGGGGCCATAGGTGATCCCGAGCCAGACCGACACCCGGTCGAGCAACCGTGGCGAGGCGGCCAGCAGCACGAGCACGAACCCGGCGGAGAGCCACAGCAGCGAGTACTTGGCTCGCATCTGGTTGCGCCGCACGAGCCGCAGCATGAAGAGCACGCTCGACAACGTGACGACCATCACGAGGATGTGCCCGCGGGTGCTCACGCGCGCCCACCGGTGGTGACGCGTCGGAGCTCGCGCCGGCGCAGGGGAGCCGGGGCCCGGCTGAACATCGACACCAGCACGCGCAGGTAGTGATACGCGAGCTTGACGTTGCGGGTCGACGGCACACCGCCCGCCCGTAGCCGCATGCGCACCGGCACCTCGACCACCTGGAAGCCTCCGTAGCAGGCGAGCAACAACGCCTCGGCGGTGTCGCCGAGATACTCCACGGGGTAGTTGCGCGCGAAGAACTCCAAGAGCGGAGCGGAGAACGCACGAAACCCCGACGACGTGTCGGAGAAGCGGTGACCGGAGAGCAGGTGCACCGACAGGCGGAGGATGCGCATGGCGTGACCCCGCAGTCGACCCACGTCGTATCGCGTCACCGCCTCCGCGAAGCGGCTGCCGATCACCATGTCGGCTCCCTGCTCGAGGCCGGCGAGCAACGCGGCGATCTCGCCCGGATCGTGCTGCCCGTCGCCGTCGAGCTGCACCGCTCGTTCATAGCCGTGACGGATGGCGTAGCGGAACCCGGTTCTCAGGGCCCCACCGACGCCCAGGTTGAACGGCAGCTGGGCCACGATCGCGCCTGCGGCCCGGGCCACGTCGGCCGTGCCGTCCGTGGAGCCGTCGTCGACGACGAGGACAGCGGCATCGGGCAGGCACGCACCCAACTCGAGCAGCACACCGGCGAGCGACTCGGCCTCGTTGAGCGCGGGAACGATCACGAGCGTCCGCGGCGCGCGGCCTGGAGGCTGCGGACCGGGCGTCGCGGCTGTCGGGGGAGCCGTGCCTGCAAAGTCCTGTCGAACCGGCACGCCGAGATCCTACGTGACCGGACCGGCCCGCTGGTTGCTCCGCGGTCAGAGGCTCCGCCGGCTCAGAGCAAACGGCGCACGATCGACCAGTACGCGGCCAGCACCCGGTCGAGGGGCCGGAGCGCGGGCGGGAGCGGCAGGTTCCGGGCATCGAAGTGCCCCGCAAGGAGGTGGGCGAGCTCGCGGTCCGCCCGCGTGCGCTCGGCCTGGAGGCGGCGGCGCCGCTCGACGACCCACCGCCGCCGTTCGAGGATCCACCTCCAGCCCGCCACCTTCTGGCGCAACCACCGCCCCTGAATGGCCACCGCGACCATTGCGAGCTCCAGCCCGAGGAGGGCGGGCGCGAGCAGGGTGAGGGTTCGACGCTCGAACACGGTCAGGCAGAAGAGCAGACGATTTCGCTCCACCAGGTAGTACTTCGAGGGGTTGCGCGAGAACTCGTAGCGGTGCGTCACGACAGCATCGGGCACGTAGACCACCCGGAGCCCCTGTTGCCAACAGCGCAGACTGAGCTCGGCGTCCTCGTGATACGCGATGTACTCGTCGGCGAACCCGCCGAAGCGCTCCCACTGCGCGCGCCGCATCGCCATGCCCGCCCCGCTCGCGCCCGTGACGTCCACTTCGACGGAGTGGTCGGCCGCCGGCTCGTCGAAGGAACCAGACCACCCGAAGCCGAGGAAGTGCACCGCGTTGCCACCCGAGTTGAGGCGCTCAGGAGCGTGGGCGAGACGGATGCTCCCGGTGGCGACGCCCACGTCGCTCCGGGAAGCCACCCGCGCCAATCGCTCGAGCGCCCCGGGATCGACGACCGCGTCCTGGTTCACCAACGCGATGACGTCGCCTTCGGCGAGGCTCGCGCCGAGGTTGCACCCACCGGCGAAGCCGAGGTTGCGTCCGGGCCGGACCACGCGGACGCCGGCTCGCTTACCCAACCGATCCACCGTCTCGTCCGTGCCC
>VAWU01000087.1:0-1880 GCA_005888325.1 Actinomycetota bacterium | reverse complement strand
CAGGATCACGTCCACCTCCACACCGGTGGAGGCGAGCACGGACACGACGCAACGCTCCAGCCACGGGTCGCGGCCGTACGCCAGGATCACGACGCTGACCCGCGTTGTCGGTACCGTCGCCTCTCCCGTCACGGCACGGCCACGATCTCCATCCCGGCGCGCAGCCGCCCGACGAGCATGGTGCCCATGACGAACGCCGCCGCTGCCGAGCCCACGAGGAAGCCGAGCTCCACACGCAGCAGCAGACCGCCCACGGCCGCGGTGACAACCGCGAAGCCCACGATCCCGGCAAGCCACGCGACGGCGACGCGCGCATAGCCTGCGAGCGCGATGTGGGCCTGAGCCAGCGTGAGGGCGAGCATGTAGAACGCGCTGCCCGCGGCCAGGTAGGTGAGGTGGGCGCGGCCCAACCCGAACTCCTCACCGAACAGGATGCGCAACCCGGCGGGGCCGACGGTCGGTGCAGCCGCGACCGCGGCCGCGCCCAGGATCACGACGACGATCAGGATGCGTCGCAGCCCCGATGCGAACGCGCGCGACCGGCCCGCCGCGGCCAGCCCGGCCAGCTCGGGGAGCAGCGCAGCCTGGACGGAGGCGAAGAGGAAGCAGCCCGGCGAGGAAGCGCCCCGCCGTCGCATGCTCCTGGTCAGATGCCAACAGCTTCACTGCGAGCGGGCCCGCGTTCACGAGCACCTGCGCGAACAGGCTCCCCGCGAGCAGCCAGCCGAGCGCGCGGGAGAGCTCACCCCAGTGAGCCTCCGGACCCGCGACCACCGGCCCACGCGGGGCGAGCGACCCCACGCCCGCGGCCGCGAGGGGGGCGAGGCCGACCGCCAGCCCGTAGGGCCCGGCCGCGTGCACGCCGAGACCTGCGAGCGCCGCGCATGCGACCAGACGCAATGATCCGTCGGTCGCCAGCACCAGACCGTACGGCCTGAACCGCCCGGCGCCGGACAGTGCTCCCCGAACCAAGCACTGGAGGAAGTAGCCGGCGAGCCCACAGGCGAGGGCGACGACGAGCAGGGCGTCGCCGTCGAAGAGCTCGGCCCGCAGCGCGCCCGAGGCGGCCAGCACCACGACGATCAACCCCAACGCCAGACCGGCGCCCGCCAGGCCCGCGCGTCTGATGACGGGCCCCCCGCCCTGACCGTGGGCCCGGCGGGCGGCGACCGCGCGCCCCACCTCCTGCTCCAACGGCAGGAAGAACCCGGGGCCCGCGAGATAGATCGCGGCCCACAGGGCCGACAACGACGCGTACCGGCTCGGGCCGACCGCTCGAGCCGACAAGACGAGGAAGCCGTACGCGGTCAGGCCGAGGACGGCGAGCCCGGCTCCGACCCATACGGTGCCCTCCGGCAGCGATCCACCCTGTTTCAGGAGCGCAGGCAGAAAGCCGGCGCGGACCGAGGCCCGTTGTGGCGGTTCCGGGAGGTGCTCGCCGACCCTCATCCCGACCGCCGGCGCCGCCCGCCGGCGCCAGGGCCGAGAGGTCATGTTCGTTACTATCGCATCGATGAGCAGACGGCTGGTCGACCAGGCCGGCGCCCTCCTCGAGCGTCGCACCAGCCGGCGGGGCTTCCTCATCAAGGGCACGATGGCGGCCTCCGCGCTCACCGTGTCCCCCTGGCGCTACCTGCTGCGCCCCGGGAGCGCATACGCCGCGATCTGCGCGTGCGCGGGGTCCACCTGCGACTGCGGTTCGCGCTGCTGCGACGGTTACACCGAGTTCTGCTGCGTCGTCCACGGAAACAACAGCTGCCCACCGGGAAGCTTCACCGCGGGGTGGTGGAAGGCCGACGGCACCGCCTTCTGCAGCGCCGACGGCTCGCTCCCGCGCTACTACATCGACTGCAACCGTTGCGTCGAGTGCGGCTGCCGGT
>VAWU01000086.1 GCA_005888325.1 Actinomycetota bacterium | reverse complement strand
CGGAGTCGACACGCCGGGCGTCGTCCGCGGCGACACGTGGTACCTGCGCAACTCGAACACCGGAGGCCTCGCCGACATCGTGTTCAAGTTCGGCAACCCCGGTGATTTCCCGATCGTGGGCGACTGGAACGGCAACGGAGTCGACACGCCGGGCGTCGTCCGCGGCGACACGTGGTACTTGCGCAACTCGAACACCGGAGGCCTCGCCGACATCGTGCTCAAGTTCGGCAACCCCGGTGATTTCCCGATCGTGGGCGACTGGAACGGCAACGGAGTCGACACACCCGGGGTGATCCGCGGCGACACGTGGTACCTGCGCAACTCGAACACCGGAGGCCTCGCCGACACCGTGCTCCAGTACGGCAACGCGGGTGACATTCCCCTCGTGGGTGACTGGAACGGCGACAACCGTGACTCGCCGGGCGTCGCCCGGTGACGGTGCTCAGCCAGTGACGGTATCGAGCTCGAAATGGGCGTGAGCTAGTGGCAGTGGTGATCTCGGTCGAAGCCGTCGTTCTAGCGGTGGTCGGATTCCTCGTCGCCGGGCTGCTGCGGAGCCATGCCGAGATCCTGCGGTCGCTGCGCGATCTCGAACGCGGCCTCGACCCCGATTTCCGGCAGCCGGTGCGCTCTCGACCCTCGGGGGTCCCGGTCCGGGACCCGGGCTCGCCCGCCGCCGACGTGGTGGGCGCGACGCCGACCGGCGATGCCATCACGGTCGGCGTCGTGGAAGCCGACCAGGGCACGCTCCTCGCCTTCCTCACCAGCGGTTGCCACTCCTGCCACCTCTTCTGGGAGGCCTTCGACCGCCGCGACCTCGCAGTGCCGGGCGACGCCCGGCTGGTGATCGTCACCCGGAGCACCGAGCACGAGAGCGAGTCGCGGCTCGCCGCGCTCGCACCTCGCGACGTGGTCGTCGTCATGTCCGACGAGGCGTGGAAGACGTACCAGGTCAGGGCGGCGCCGTATTTCGTCTACGTCGACGGGCCGTCGGGCCGCATCGTCGGCGAGGGCGCGGCAGGAACGTGGGAGCACGTCTCGAATCTCATGCACCAGGCCCTCGCGGACGCGGAGATCGGCAAGGGCAGGCGCCGGCGAGGCCGCCTCGTCCCCGACGTCGATCGCGGCGTCCGGGTCGACCGCGACCTGGCGAGCGCCGGAATCCACCCCGGCCACGACAGCCTCTACCGGTCTCCGATACGTCGGGACGAGCCCGCCGCCGAGGAGCCCGAGGGCGAGAACGGCACGTGGCCCGCCTGAGCGCTGTCGGCATCGACGTCGAGATACCTTCGGGCTGGGACGCACGCATC
>VAWU01000085.1 GCA_005888325.1 Actinomycetota bacterium | reverse complement strand
CGCGCGCGCCTCGAGCGGACCCCCGAGTTCACCGCGCTGCTCTACGAGCACGCGTGCGAAGGCATGTACGGCGCGCCCGAGTACGGGGGCAACCAGGGCCTGGTGGGCTGGCGCTACATCGGCTACGAGGGCGACGTGCAGCCGCGCGGCTACACCGACGAAGAGGTGGAGAGGGCATGAGCACGAGCGACCTCGACGCGGTCATCGTCGGGTCCGGGCCCGGGGGCTCCACCGCGGCCGACGTCCTCACCGCCGCGGGGTGGACCGTCGTGATCGTCGAGAAGGGACGCAACCATCTCATCGACCTCGACGACCCGCATCGCCTGATGGCGGACTACAGCAACGACGAGCTGAAGTTCATGAGCCGGTGGTTCCTCGGGCCCGATCCCCTGCTCGAGCCGCGCACGTTCCGCCGCGACGACAGCGCAGGCGATCGCGACCACATCGGCGAGGTCAACAACCTTCCTTCCTCGGTGGGGGGCGCCGGCACCCACGCGGACGGCAAGCTCCCCCGCCTGCGCGAAGAGGACTTCCACCCGTTGTCCGCGCACGGGCCCGTCGAGGGGGCGGCGCTCGCGGACTGGCCCGTGCAGTACGACAAGCTCGAGCCGTACTACGCCGAGGCGGAGCGCCTCATCGGCGTGTCGGGGGAAGCCGGTGCCAATCCGTTCGAGCCGTGGCGTTCCGGTCCCTACCCGATGCCGCCGGGCCCGGCGATGTACGGGGCGACCCTCAGCGGGCCCGCGGCCGAGAAGCTGGGCCTGCACCCGTATCCCGCGCCCACCGGGGTCAACACCGTCCCCTACGACGGGCGCCCCGCGTGCAACAACTGCGGGTTCTGTGCGTTCTACGGCTGTCCCATCCACGCCAAGGGCGACCCCGTTGCGCCCCTGCAGCGCGCGCTTCTCTCGGGCCGGGCCACGCTGATGCCCGAGACGTTCGTGTCGCGGGTCAACGTGCGCGACGGCCGGGCGACCGGGATCGACTTCCAGGGGCCCGACGGGGTGACACACACCATGGCGGCCCGACACGTCGTGTTGGCGGCCGGCGCGATGGAGACACCGCGACTCCTGCTCCTGTCCGGGTTCGATCACCCGCTCATCGGGCGCCACCTCATGTTCCACTTCCAGACGCTCGTCATGGGTGGCTTCCCGTTCCGCGTGCACCCCCACCGCGGCCGGGCCGTCACCCATCTGCACGACGACCACCTCGTGCCCGACCAGGCGGCGCGGCGGGCCGCGAAGGATGCGGGCCTGCCCTGGTTCCGCGGCGGGATGGTCGAGCACTGCGGGCCCGCGGGCCCGGTGATGGAGTCGAAGATCTACCCCTGGGGCCCGGGGCACAAGGACAGCATGCGCGCCTCTCCACTGCGCGACCGCATGTGGGGCTTCACGATGCAGGGTGAGGACCTGCCCCAGCCGGTCAATCGCGTCGACCTCGACCCGAGCGTGCGCGACGTCCGCGGCTTCCCCGTGGCACGCACGACCTACCGGCCCCATCGCTTCGAACAGGCCGCGTCCGCGCACTACGCGCCGGTGCTCCAGGCGGTGCTCGACGAGATGGGCGCCGAGTGGACGATCGTGACCACGTCGCCCGACCCCGAGGCCACCGGGTCCTACGGCGACTTCATCTCGCCCATCCCCAACAGCAAGCACGTCATGGGCACCGTGCGCATGGGCGACGACCCCGCCACGTCGGTGGTCGACCGGTGGGGCCGCTTCCACGACGTGCCCAACCTGATGGTGGCCGACTCGTCGGTGTTCGTCACCTCAGCGGGCTACGGGCCAACGCTGACGCTCGTGACCCTCGCCCTGCGCAACGCGCGTGCGCTGGCCGAGGCCGGCTAGGGCACTAGGTCCCGGCGAGCTTGGCGACGACCGGCGCGAGCGTCCGCCACGCGTCGCCGGTCAGCCCGCTGCTGACGACGATGTAGGAGAAGCCGTACTGCTCGCGGCGGTGCTGCAGCGCCTCCACCATCTGGTCGATCGAGCCCATGAGCACATGGGGTATCTCCATCGCCTGCTCGGGCGTGATCCCGAACCCCGGGCCCATCGCCGCCGCGAGGCCCTGCGGGTCTTCGGTGACCATGCCCGCGAAGATCGTGACGCTGAGCTCGATGTCGTCGAACCGATCGGCCGCCGCCGCCCGTACCCAACCGATCTTCTCCTTCGTCGCCTCGGCCGTGCCGTTCGGACCCACGTCGGCGCCGATCGCGCCAGAGCGCAGATCGAAGTTGATGCTGACGATGTCGGCCTCACGCCCCGCGATCGACAGCACCCGCTTGCCGCCGCCGCCGATGAGAATCGGCGGATGCGGCTTCTGCACCGGCTTGGGCGTGCCCTCGTGCGCGGTGACCTTGTAGTGGTTCCCCCGCGAACGTCACGGGACCGTCGTCGGAGAGCAGGCCCTTGATGATGGCCAGGCCCTCTACGAAGCGGTCGATGCGCACGCCCGGCCGGTCGTAGGGGATGCCGGACTGCTCGTAGTCGGTCTTCATCCAGCCCGCCCCCAGCCCGAGCTCGAGCCTCCCGCCGGACAGCACGTCGATGGTGGCGGCCTCCTTGGCCAGCACCAGCGGGTGCTTGTAGTCGTTGTCGAGGACGAGGCTGCCCACGCGCAACGTGGTGGTCGCGTCGGCGGCGGCCATGAGCGCGGGCACCGGCGCGAGCTGGTCGTCGAAATGGTCGGGCATGAACAGCGTGGAGTAACCCAGGTCCTCCAGCTCGCGGGCGGTCGCAACCCACTCCTCGGCCGACGCCGCCCTCGGCAGTTGGGCGCCAAAGCGGAAGGGGCGGGTCGTCGCGGCACTCCGGCTGTCGCTCATCCGGGGAACGGTAGCGGGCCTCGCGGTTTCGGTAGGGTTCGCTGACAGTGACGTCAGAGAGCCTGCTCGACGGCCTCCGCGTGCTCGACCTGGCCGGCGAGCCCGCCCAGATGGCCGCGCGCATCCTCGGCGATCTGGGCGCCGACGTGACACGCGTGGCGTGCGGAGGCAGCGGCAGGGCCGTCGACCGGGTCGCGTGGGACGCGGGCAAACGGCTGGTGACGATCGCACCGGACGACGACGCGCTCCACGAGCTGCTCGCGAACGCCGACGTCGTCATCGACACGCCGGGCTGGCCGGGCACCCTCGACCTCGACCCCGCCCGCGCCCCCGCGGCGGTGTGGGTGAGCGTCACTCCGTTCGGGCGTCGGGGACCCCGCGCGTCGTGGCGGGCGTCGGACCTCGGGGTGATGGCGTCGACGGGCAACATGTACTCGACGGGCGACCCCGATCGGCCACCGGTGCGTTGCACCGAGCCGACCGCGTACGCGCACAGCGGGCCCGAGGCGGCCTTCGCCGCGCTCACCGGGGTGGCATCGGGCCGGCCGCAGCGCGTCGACGTCTCGATGCAGGAGGTCGTCCTCGTCGCCAGCATGGGTGCGGCCGGGCGCTTCGCCCGCACCGGGTTCCGGGGCCGGCGATCGGGCTCCGCCGTGGGCCGCACCCGCGAGATCTGGCCCTGCGCCGACGGCTTCGTGTCGTTCGGGCTCCGGGGCGGCAAGGCCCGGGTGCCGAACCTCCAGCTGATCACCCGCCTGCTCGAGGAGGCGGGGCTCGGCGACCCCGCTCTGAGCGACCGCGACTGGATGCGGGCCATCGAGGCACCGATCGCGCGCTACTTCGCGACGCGCACGATGGCCGAGCTCTACGAGATCGCCTGCGACACCAACCTGATGCTCGCCCCGGCCAACTCGCCACGCGAGCTGTACGCGAGCCGGCAGCTCGCGGCCCGCGGTTTCTTCGGTCCCTACGGCGACGTGGCGCGCTTCCCGTTGTCGTTCCTGCAGGTGCGGGGCGCCGCGCCCGCACGTCCGCGGCCGCGGCCCGACGCCTCCGCGCACCCCCCGTCATTCTTGTCGCGCCCAACCACCGCGACGGTGGTCGAGCGCGACAAGAACGAGGGCGGCGCGTGGACTGGCACCCGGATCCTCGAGTTCGGGTCGGGTGCCGCGGGCCCCATCGCCACCCGTTACTTCGCCGAGCACGGCGCCACGGTCATCAAGGTGGAATCCAAGACCCGGCCGGACTTCCTGCGCACCTACGCGCTGTCCCCCAAGAACCCGCACGGGCTCGAGGGCGGCGACATGTTCGACGCGCTGAACGTCGGCAAGCTCGGCATCACCCTCAACATGAAGCACCCGCGAGCCGTCGAGATCGCCAAGCGCCTCGCGTTCGAGTGGTCCGACGCGGTCACGGAGAACTTCGCGCCGAAGGCGATGCGCGGCTTCGGCATGGACTACGACACGCTCGCGGCGGCGCGACCCGACCTCGTGATGCTGAGCGCCTGTCTCCAGGGCCAGACCGGTCCCCACCGCGACTACCCGGGCTTCGGTGGTCAGGGCGCGGCGCTGTCGGGCTTCAACATCCTCACCGGGTGGCCGGACCGCGACCCGCTCGGCCCCTACGGCACCATCACCGACTCGCTGGCGCCGCGCTTCGCGGCCGCCGCCCTCGCCGCCGCGCTGCTGTACCGTCGCCGCACGGGCCTCGGCGTCTACCTCGACCTCTCACAGGTGGAGTGCGCGGCATGGTCGCTGTCACCCTGGCTGCTCGACTACGAGACGAACGGCCGCGTCACCATCCGCAACGGCAATGCCAACGAGCGGGCCCCGGTGCACGGCGTCTTCCCCTGTGCGGGCGACGACCGCTGGGTGGCGATCGTCGCGTGGGACACCGACGAAGCCGGGCGTCTCGCCAAGGTCGCGGGCGACGACCTCGAGGCGTGGACACGCGTTCGCGACGCGGCCGAGGTGGCGCAGGTCCTGCAGGCTGCGGGTATCGAGGCGGTGCCCGTGGCGGACTTCGGCGACGTCCACAGCGACGAGCAACTGGCGGACCGCGAGCACTTCGTGCGGCTCACCCACCCGTTCATGGGCGAGGGCGCCTATGAGCACAACGGCTTCCGCCTCTCTGACGCGCCATCGGGCTACACGCGCACCAGCCCCACCCTCGGCCAGGACAACGCCGCCGTGCTGGGCGGCATCCTCGGCCTCTCAGACGCCGAGCAGGAGCAGCTCGCGGACGAAGGAGCCCTCGACTGATGCCCACGTACGGAGCGGAGACGATCGGCCCGCCGCCGCGCGACCCCGAGCAGGCGTTCTGGGACCCCGAGGTGCAGACCATGGACCCCGAGGCCCTGCGCCGGCTCCAGGACGACCGCCTGCGCACGATGATCCGCACCGTCTTCGAGAAGCCGGTGCCGCTCTTCAAGCGCAAGCTCGAGTCCGCGGGGGTCGCCGGGCCCGACGACGTGAAGAGCGTCGCCGACCTCGAGCACATCCCGCTGACGGTGAAGCAGGACCTGCGCGACTCCGAGAGCGCGGCGCCGCCGTTCGGCGAGTACCGCTTCACCTACGCTCGCGACTGCGTGCGTCTCGGCACGTCGACGGGCACCACCGGCACGCCGACGATCACGCTCTGGACCCGCCACGACATCTGGCTCGAGTACGAGTCGGCGGCGCGCACGTGGTGGCGCATCGGCTACCGCCCCGGGATGATCGCCACCCACGCCCATCCGGCCTACCTCTACGGCGGCGGCATCATGCTCTCGGGCGCGTACGAGTATTTCGGCCTGCTCAACATCTGGGTGCCGCCGCCCGATACCGACGAGCTCGCCGAGCAGGGCCTGCGCTTCTGGATACGTGTCAAGCCCGACATCCCCTTCATGGGCTTCTCCACCGGTCGCTTCTTCGAGGTCGCCAGCAAGCTCGGCATCGAGCCCAGGGACGCGGGGCTCGAGTTCAAGGGGATGCCCGGCTTCGGCATGGGCAAGGGCATGCCCCTCATGACCGCCGGCGCCGAGTGCTACGCCTACTTGGGCGGCGCGTGCGGGCAGCTGCCGGGCGCCCACTTGCACGAGGACTGGGCGGTCGTGCAGGCGGTCGACCCCGCCACGGGCAAGGAGGTGCCCGACGGCGAGTGGGGCAACCTCACCGTCACCACGCTCGGCCGCGACAACGGCCTGCTCCGGTACGACCTCGAGGAGGCCGCTGCCATCCTGCGCGAGCCCTGCCCGTGTGGCGAGACCTCGATCCGCGGCCTGTGGGGCGGGCGCTTCAAGGACCTGCTCGCCAGCCAGGGCAAGCGGTTCCAGGTCACCGAGCTCGAGGGTGCCCTGCGCGGGATCCCCGAGATCAACGAGCCGACGCTCGAGTACGCGGTCGTGAAGCCGACCGTCGACGACGCGCCGCTGGTGCTGCGGATCGAGTGCGCGTCGTCCGGCGACGCCGACGAGGTGCGCGGCCGCTGCATCGCGGCGGTCCGCGAGCAGCTCGGTATCGCCGCGAGCGTCGAGGTGCTGGCCCGCGACACCCTTCCCCGGTCGGGGTACAAGGTGTCGCGGGTGGTCGACTCCTAGCTCCTGTTTGTTCGAGCCGTTCTTGTCGCTCCTGTCGAGGGCACCGGATGAGCTCGCATCCGCCGGGCCTCGAGAAGTACGCGACGGGTTGAGTCTTCTTCGCGCAGAGCCGAGGCTTCTGCTGTTGACCGGGGCAAGGGGTGCTGCTCACCGCCGATCTGAAGCGGGGTGCCATTCTGTGCGTATGAGCCCCGAACACTCCGCGCGTAAGCGGCGGGCTGTTCGCTTCCTGCAGCGGTACGTTCTGAACCCGCCGACCATGCTCGCCGTGCGAATGGGTCTTGTCCGTGGTCACGTGCTCATCGAGACCATCGGACGGCACACGGGCAAGCGACGACGCACGGTTGTGGGGATGCACGTCGCGGACTCGACCGGCTGGGTCGTCGCCGAACAGGGCAGTCATGCTGCCTACGTGCGCAACATCGAGGCGAATCCGAGCGTCCGCGTTTGCATCAAGGGCAAGTGGCGGACCGCACGCGCGGAGGCTGTACCGGACGACGATCCCAAGCTGAGACTCGACGGCTTCGGTCGGCCGAGACATGCCGCCAACGTTCGTCGGTTCGGAACAGACCTGCTCACAGTGCGGTTCGACTTCGCGAGTACATAGCTGCTCGGCCCGCCCTCATCGAGCAATCAGGCGCGTGCGAGGGAGTCGTGACCAATGTTTTTGCCCATGTGTCACCGCCGCAAGCGGCCCGGCGGCGTCTCAATGGTGATGCATGATGGCGACGCCGACGCCGACGCGGAGATCTACGACAAGTACGCAGATGAGCTCATTCACATCGCGCAAGTAGCGTCCTCCAGAGAAGCTACGGAGCAGGCAGACCGTATGCGAAGAGCCTGCGGTCCGTCGTACCGACGAGCACATTGCCGTTGGCCACAACCGGCGTCGTGGTTGCCTGGCCGATCAGCGAGGCGGTCCACAACGGTTGGCAAGCTGCGCTGACGCACCCTCTGGCGGAGAAGGCGTGGAGCTTCTCGTCGTTTGAGCCCGCGAACACCACGCCGTTGGCGACCGACGGCGGCGAGTCTCCGCCACCCACCATGACGCCGCTCCACAGCGGCGTGCAGGTTGGCGCTCCGCACCCCGTCGCGCGGAACGCATACAGGTCCCCCTCTTGTGCGCTGACAAAGACCACGCCGTCGGCGACCGCGACCGGCGAGAGTGCGAGGGCGCCCACGTCGGCCGTCCATGCCGGGGCGCACATCGGCTGGCCGCAGCCGCCCGCGGGGAAGGCAGCCAGCTTCCCGCCGGTCGTGATGTACACGAGCCCGTCGCTCACCGTGGGA
>VAWU01000084.1 GCA_005888325.1 Actinomycetota bacterium | reverse complement strand
ATCGAGGCGCACGACGGCCACGTCTTCGTCGACGGACGCCGGCTGAACGAGCCGTATCTTCCGGCGGGCATCCAGATCAAGCCGCTGGCCCGCCAGGTCGTGCCCGGCAACAGCATCTTCGTCATGGGTGACAACCGGCCCAGCTCGAAGGACAGCACTGTCTTCGGCCCGATCTCGAAGAACCTCGTGGTCGGGCGCGCCTTTCTCCGCGTGTGGCCGCTCTCGGCCATCAAGTTCCTCTAGCGCGCTCGCGCGCCGGCCCCCTCGCGATCAGGGCTGTCCGCGGGTCTGCAGCACGTCGACCATGCGGTCGACCCAGTCGCTGTAGACACCGTCGATCCCCATCCGGAGCAGCTCTCGCAGCACCCGTTCGTGCTGCGCGTCCCATCCGAAGGCCACGCGCTCGAAGCGATGGAACAGGGTGGTGAGGCCGCCGGTCCAGTCGGAGTGGTGGAGGTTGACGGCATCGATGCCCGCCGCCGCGAGCTCCGCGGCACGGCGCTCGGGCCCCCGCGGGAGGTGCTGCAGACGCGTGCTGTTGACGAGGCGGACGTCGGCGCAGCGATCCCTCCACGAGACGAGGGTGTCGAGATTCGGATGACAGAGCCACAGCCGGCTCAACCCGTCGCTCGCCGCGTCCCGCGCCACCGCGACGATGGCGTCGAACGCGGCCTTGTCCTTGACGTCGAGGGAGAGGTGGAAAGCCGACCCGCACGTGGCGTAGAGGTCGGCGAGGGTAGGGATGTGGTCGGGCAGCTCGGCTCGGGCGCAACGGGCGATGGCCCGCCGTCGCATCCCGAACCGCACGCGCCCGTGGTGGTCGAGGACGACGACACCGTCCGCGGTCAGCCACGCGTCGCTCTCCAGCCCGGTGGCGCCGAGCCGCAGCCCCAGCTCGAACGCGGCCATGGTGTTCTCGTTCGCGTGGGCCCGCCCGCCCCGGTGTGCGAAGAGTATGGGTGGGTCGAGCAGGGAAGGCAGGCTCACCGCCGATCGACTCTACCGACGGCGCGCGCTATCGACCGCTCGAGCTCCCGACCGCCGAGTCCCGCGCCGGCCGCGCGGTCCGATCGACGTCACCCACCTCGGGCGGGTAGCGGGGCAGCACGAACGTGAACGAGCTGCCCACGCCGAGCCTGCTCTCACACCAGATGCGTCCGCCGTGGGCCTCGACGAGACGACGGCAGATGTACAGACCCAGGCCGGTCCCACCGTGCGACCGGGTCGACGAGCCGTCCAGCTGCCAAAAGCGGTCGAACAGGCGCGCCACGTCGCCCGAGTAGATGCCCGGGCCGCGGTCGACCACCGCGACGTGCACCTCGTCGCCCCGATTCGCGACCTCGATGCGCACGTCACCCTTCGAGTACTTGAGCGCGTTCTCCACGAGGTGGTGGAGCACCTGGTCGACCTTGGCCGGATCGGCCGTGAGCTGCAGCTCGCGACGCGGACGCCGGACGCTCACGCGCTCGCCCTTGTAGGTGTCGACCAGCTCGCCCAGGTCGACCTCCTCGACGTGCAACGTGGCCCGGTTGGAGTCGACCGACGACACGAACAGCAGGTCCTCGATGAGACGTATCAAACGATCGACGTTGCTGTCGATCGACCCGAGCGCGAGCTGCCGAGTGTTCGCGTCTAGCGCGTCGCCCCGATTGATCAGCGTGTGCAGGTAGCCCTTGATGACGGTCGTCGGCGTGCGGAGCTCGTGACCGATGACCGCGACGAAGTCGGACTTCATCTGGTGGGTCTCGGCCTCGGTCGTCACGTCGTCGAGCACGAGCACCCGGCCCAGCGGGCGGCCGCCCAACGACGCGACCTGACGGACCGCGGCGTGATACACGCGCGGCTCGCCGCGCCCGAGCGCCAGCTCGAGCTGCTGCGAGAAGTCGGAGTCCGGTCGCAGCATGGCCTCGAGCGCGCGGTTGCCCAGACGCCCGGTGACGGGATGGCCCACCTCGAAGGCACCGGCGAGCTCGAAGAGCTCCGCGGCCGCGCCGTTGATCATCACGAAACGAGCGTCGTGGTCGACGACGATGACCGGGTTCGGCATGCCGTGCACGACCGCCGCGAGCTGCTCCTCCTTGTCACCGACGCGCCGGTAGACGTCGGCCGACCGGAGGGCGAGCGAGGCGTAGCGCGCGAACGCGTCGAGCGTGACGCGCAGGGCGGCCTGAGGCGCCTCCCCGAGGAGCAGCACGAGGTGGCCGAGGGGTCGGCCGTCGGCCTGGAGCGGCAGGCCGACCGCGGTCTCGATGCCATCGGACAGGAGCGCGACCACCGGGTGGGTCGGCGGGTCGACCCGCAACCCGGGCGAGGTGATCAGGGCGCGGAACTCCGGGTGCCGGGAAGCGATGCTCACCGTCTCGCGGTCGAGGCCGCGGATATGGGAGATGCGCACGGCCGCACCGTCGGTCACCGCGCAGAACCCCGCTCGCGCCCCGAAGAGCGCCTCGGCCGCCTCGAGCATCCGGGTCACCACGCTCGAGCGGTCGAGGTCGCTCCCCACGCGCACGAGCGCCTCGAGGAACTCGGTCGCCGACGTCGGGACCGGGGCGGGGCGGTGGGCCAGGGCGAGCGACGCACAGTCTGCGAAGAGCGGGAGGGGCCCGGGCTCGAGGGTCGAGGGGCTGCCGGCGACGGCGAGGGCGCCCACGATCCGGTTGCCGACCCGCAGGCACTCGGCCACGGCCGTGCGACGACCGTCGCGTGAGGAGCGGCGGGCCAGACGGCCCGAGGCGATGGCGGCGTCGGCCACCTCGGTGAGCAGCGGGGGGACTGTGCCGGTCGAGGCGAGCGGGGTGCCCACCCCGTCGACCAGCCCGAGCAGCAGCCCGAGGTTGCCCCGCGCGGCCTGGACCGCGGCCGACAGCGCCTGATGGAGCAGGCGGCCCGGGTCGGTACCCGCCGTGAGGCCCCGCAGGATGCGCTGGAGCGGCTCGGACTGCTCGATGGCCACGGTGATGTCATCGGAGTGCAGGCGGCCGCACCTGAACGGCGGTGTGGTCGGGGACCCTCGCTCAGGCCTAGGTCGTACGGCCCACTCCCCTCAAGTGGTGTTCCCGATCGGCCGAAATCGGTCAGGTCGAGGGAAAGGGAGGAGTCGTCGTGACCACCATCCGGGCGAGCTGCCCGACCTGCGGGGACGTGGAGCTGACCGTGAAGGACGTCACCGTGAGGGTGTGCGCGGAGGACAACAGCGGCACCTACTCGTTCATCTGCCCCGAATGCGCCCACGCGGTCTCCAAGCCGGCGGAGCCCCGGATCGTCGATCTGCTCGTCTCCTCGGGCGTGCGGATGTCGGTCTGGCACCTCCCCGCCGAGATGTTCGAGCCCCACGCGGCCGGCGAAGTGATCTCCCACGACGACCTGCTCGACTTCCACGAGCTGCTCGAGGACGACGGCTGGTTCTCCAGGCTGTCGGGCATGGTCCACGGCTAACCTCGTGCACATGTCGTTCGTGGATTCGGCCTGGCTGCTCCCGGCCGGGGTCGTCGCCGTCGGGTCCGCCGTGGTCGCGTTCATGGCGGCAGGCGTCGCCCGCCGGGCCGAAGCGCTCCGGGCCGACCTGGTCGAGGTTCCGACGGTGCGTGATTCGCTGCGGGCCGCGCGCCACGAGCTGCAGCACGTGCGCGCGACAGTGGAGGACCTGCACCGCCGGTAGACTCGGCTCCCATGCCGACCTCACTCGGTCCGGCCGAGATCCTGGTGGTGCTCCTCGTGGCGCTGATCGTCCTCGGTCCGGCACGGCTGCCCGAAGCCGGGCGTCAGGTCGGGAAGGCGCTGGCGGAGGTGCGGCGGTGGTCGAGCGCCGTCCAGGACGAGGTGCGCAGCACGCTCAACGCCGATGTCGAGCCCGAGCCCACGCCACCCGCGGCGACGCCCGTGTCACCGCCCGGCTCCGTCGACATGCCCGAGCCGGTCGATCTGCAGAGCCCGGAGCAACTGCCCCCGGCCTGAGCTAAGGGCCCTCGACCATGGCCATCATCCCCGACGACGCGGACGTCAGCGACGCGTCCGACGACGACACGCCCAACCGGGGGCAGATGTCGCTGGTGGAGCACCTCACGGA
>VAWU01000083.1:9672-10158 GCA_005888325.1 Actinomycetota bacterium | reverse complement strand
CCCCGGCGTCGCCACCCCGTCACCGTTCCAGTCGCATGCCAGGGCAGTGTCACCACCCGCTCCATAGGTGAGCGCGATGTCGCCTGGCCCCGATGCGAGGGAGTTCCGCAGGTACCACTCGGGGACGGCCGGTGGTGCGTTTACGAGGAACCAATCGGAGCGCAGGCCGAACCGGTTCGCGAAGTCAGCGCCCGAAGTCGAGACGGACGCGGCCGAGCCGCGCAGCGACACGGTCACGACCCGCCCGCCCCAGTCACCGAAGCCGTTACGCGTCACGACGTCGACGGATTGCAGCGAGCCGAGCGTTGGAAAGGCGGTCTCGATCGACGAGACGGGAACGCTCGCGTGCCAGTCGTGATACGGCGATCGGCTGTCGCCCTCGTCGGGAACCGCGGGAAATGTGCCGCCCGCCGTCCACCCGCCGGTCGACGAAGAGAACTCGGTGCGCGCCACCGATCCCGCGCTCGTCAGGCGCACCTGCGCGGC
>VAWU01000083.1:5690-9589 GCA_005888325.1 Actinomycetota bacterium | reverse complement strand
ACCTGGCAAGCCGTCGTGTCGCAGGTGTTGGCATACGGATAACGGTGCTCGGACGCCGCATAGGAGCGAGCCGCGACCGCTTGGGCGAAGAGGGCGTGCATGCCGGCGCCTCCGCCCAGAGATCCCCACGAAGCCGGCGACTCCCTGGGTACGACGCCGCGGAGGTAGCCCTCCATCGCCAGGCGGTTCACGCTTCGTTGGTTCCCGCCATCGTCGAACGCGAAGACAGTCCCGCGCAGGTAGCGGCGAGTGCCATCGGGCTCGCACGCCTGCACCATGAGCGTTTGATCGTCGCCGGGGTCGACCGCCGACGCAAAGTTGACCGGACCACTCGCCAGCGTCAGCTGCGTCCACGGTCCTCCGCAACCCGGGCCGTGCTCGACGACGAAGAGGTTGGGCCCGACGCGACGGGCGCGCAGCGCGACGAAGGACCCGAAGGCGGCGTTCGTCTGCAACAGACCCCGATCCTGCATCACCGCAGTCTCGCGGCCGTCGAGGCGGGTGAGCCGGACACCGAGGAGGGGATCGCCGCCCAGGCTCCCCAGGGTCGTGCCGCCGTAGTAGTGGTCCAGGATCTGGCCGTAGGACCAACCGTGGTCAAGGGCATAGCCGAGCGCGCCCCACTGCCCCAGGCCGCGCCCGTGGCCCCAGCCGTGGCCCGAGAGCTCGACGTTGGCCGAGGGGTAGGCGTCGGCCGGCGAGCTGGTCGCGACCACGCCGACCGTCGTCGAGACCAGGGCGACCGCAGCGAGGGCGCGGCGGAACCGACAGGTCATCCTTCCGTTATCGGAAGCTCTCCTCGGGACCTGTACCGCTCAGGAGATGGGCGTCACGGCTCCCGAGGCTTGCTCCGGTCGAGCCTCGCAGGCCTTGTCGACCGGTCGTCGGGACGAAACCGGCGGGTCCAACGCCGTAGTCGCCCGGACGCCTTTTCGAGCACCAGCCGCAGACCGCCGTCGCGGAAGTAATCGCGCACGAGCATGACGTCGACACGCACGCCTCGCGGCTCCGCGGGCCGCACCGACAGATCGCCCCGCAGCTGGGACACCAGCTCGGGGACCAGCAGGTCCGGCGCACGGCGGGGACGGCGACAGAACTGCAAGAGGGGCCGGAGCACCTCCGACCACGCGAAACTCGCCGCCACTGCGCGCGTGTTCTCTCGGCAGCTCGCGGCGAACGCGTCGTCATCGAGAAGGCGCGACATCGCGTGCTCGAGCGCGTCGACGTCGCCCGGTGGAACGGTCAGCCCGAGCTGTCGTTCCTCGATGAGCTCCGCGAGCGCGTCACCTCGAGTGGCGACGATCGGAAGGGACGCCCAGAGGTAGTCGAGCACCCGGGTGCGAAACGAG
Organism: Actinomycetota bacterium; assembly: GCA_005888325.1. Classification (NCBI taxonomy): domain Bacteria; kingdom Bacillati; phylum Actinomycetota; species Actinomycetota bacterium. The sequence continues at coordinate 8,240 of VAWU01000083.1, read as the reverse complement.
TACGCCGTCTCCAGATGATCGAGGTGGGTGCTGACGCCAACGTCCGCCTCGAGCAGGAAGTTCTGCCGGTCGTCGTACGCCACCCAGTCCTCGTTGAAGAACACATGGCTTCCCGCGAGGCCGAGCTGCTTGGCGAGGCGGCGAGCCTCGACCGCCATGCGCATCTCGAGGACGTCGGGGTTCGGGTGCCGAAGCCCCATGAAGAAGAGCCGTACATCGGATCTCCGCCGCCGGAGGCCGTCGACCGCGCGGATCAGCGACAGCGGGTCGAACCAGTTGTAGATGCCACCGCCCCACAGGATCACCTTGTCATCCGGCCCGATGCCGGGGATGACCCCCTTGAGGGCCGGCCGCGTCTTCACCGGACGGTCGTCGGAGATGCCGAAGGGCACGACAGAGATGAGCGAACGGAGGGTCTCGTCCTCGTCGTAGGTCACCGGGTTCACCCGACCGAGCGTCGCCAGATGGCCCAGCCAGAAGTCGCGCTGCTTGTCGCTGGCGCAGATGAAGAAGTCACCCCGAAGCAGCTGCTCGTTGAGCACCGCGCTGGCGGCGTGCATCACTCGATGCCGCTTCGCGTCGCGCTCACCTCGTCCCTGCTCGAGCTGCTCCAGATGGATCGGGTCGTAGATGTCGACGACGACGATCTTCTCGGAGTCCCTCAGGTAGGGGCGACTCGCCATCACCCAACCCTGGAAGATGAACACGTCGCACCACCGCTCGGCTTCACGCAGGCCACGGTCGTCGATTGCCGATACGCGGAACCCGTCGGGCTGGGCGACGGTGCACCGGGTCGTGGTGACCAGGCGCACGTCGTGCTCGCGCGAGAGGGCGGACGCGATTTGCCACGCGCGTATGGCGGGACCGGCCATCTTGGGCGTGACCGAGTCCGCGGTGGCAACGACGATCCGGCGCCGAATCGCGGTCATCATTCGTCGTCGAGCGCGTCGACGCGCCAAACGCCGCCGAGAGACACCACGCCGCCGTAGGTCTCGTGGGGGGTCCCCGCCTCGACGTCGAAGCGAAACGCCCGATGTCGGTAGTCGTAGGGGTGAAGGGCCGCGTAGTCGGAGAGCGCGGCCGTGACGTCGTAGGTGCCGGGGAGCAGGAGGAGGCGCTCGACGCGCAGGTCGACCACGCCGGCCCCGTCGATCCAGCCCGGGACGCAGCCGGCCTCGCGCGTGTTGGGGCCGGTGACGTGGACGCCGTCGAGCGAGTGAATCGCCAACCTGAACACCGGCTTCTCGATCGCCTCATCGGTCGCGTAGTGGAAGCGAATGGTCACGGTGTCACCCGTGCGCACCTTCGTCGTCGGAGTGCCTTCCGCGTCGAGCAGCTCGATGCGCTCGATGCGACCCTCACCGGAACCCCAGCGCGCACCCGCGCCATCCACGGCCTCGGCGCGGTCGACGTGCGTCTCGTCGATGTAGTCGTCGATGACCTGGCCGGCAGGACCGAGCGCCCTGAGGTCGCCATGGTCGAGCCAGCCGATCCGGTCGCACATGCTGCGCACCGAGCCCAGCGCGTGGGACACGATGACGATCGTCTTTCCGTCGCGACGGAGCGCGGCGAACTTCTCGCCGCATTTTCGCTGGAACTCCTCGTCGCCCACGGCGAGCACCTCGTCGACGAGCAACACATCGGGCTCGACGTTGATCGCCACCGAGAACCCGAGCCGCACGTACATGCCGGACGAGTAGTTCTTCACCGGTGTGTCGATGAACCGATGGAGCCCGGCGAAGTCCACGATCTCGTCGAACTTGGCATCGAGCTCCCGCTTGCTCAAGCCCAAGATGGTTCCGTTGAGGTACACGTTGTCGCGGCCCGAGAGCTCGGGATGGAACCCGGCACCCAGCTCCAGCAGGGCCGACACCTTGCCTTCGAGGTGGATACGACCCGAGTCCGGCCGGTAGATCCGGGCCATGCACTTCAGGAGCGTGCTCTTGCCCGACCCGTTCTCGCCGATGAGGCCGAAGGTCTCGCCCGCCGCGACATCGAACGACACGTGCCGGACGGCCTCGAACGACTCGAACTTTGCCCGGCCCCGACGCATGAGGGTCGCCTTCAGACTCTGGTTGCGCTCGTGATAGAGACGGAAGCGCTTGGAGACGTCGTCGACCACGATGGCACGTCGTGGCTCTGTCACAGCTCCTCCGCCAGACGCCGTTCGAGCCGGTTGAACACCGCCATGCCTGCGATCAGCGTCGCGACTGCGACACCCACCAGAGCAGCGACATCGCCCAGGGGTGGGACGCGCAAGTTGTACAAGCAGTCGCGGTACGCCTCCACGAAGCGCACCATGGGGTTGAGCTCGTACAGCGTCCGCAGGGGAAGGTCCCAGCCGAGGACCTCGGCGTGACGAGGCACCACCGACAGCGGGTAGACGACCGGCGTGGCGTAGAACCAGAGCTGGATCAGTATCCCGATCAGATGCTGAACGTCGCGAAAGTACACGTTGAGGACGGCGAGCATCAGGGCGATCCCGGTGACGAACACCGTCTGGATCGCCACGAGCAGGATCACCAGGAGCAGCCAGGGCAGCACGAAGTT
>VAWU01000083.1:5031-5530 GCA_005888325.1 Actinomycetota bacterium | reverse complement strand
AGCAGTCCGCAGAGCAGGAAGAAGGCGAACACCTTCACGCCGCTGGGGTTGCCGCGAGGCACCGGCACCTTCAGGAAGAACCTGAACACGACGCTGAAGATCACCATGGTCGCCAGCGGGTTCAGCAGCGACCACGCCCACCCGAGCACCGAGCGCTTGTACTTCCCGCGGAGCTCGCGCAGGGTGAGGTTCACCATGAGGTCGCGGGTCGTGGACAGCTCGGAGAGAGTCGTCATGCTCAGCGGACCACGCCGATGGCGTCGTGACCCTGCCCGGTCCAGTCGCCGACGAGGGGAGCATCACCACGCGTCCCGTAGGGCATGGTGATTGTGCCCGATTGCGGGGTGTGCGACGTGCGGAGGTAGAACGTGGCGCTGGGAGGGCGGAACACGCCAACCGTGTCGACGCCGTCACCGTTCCAGTCCCCCGCCAGCGGCTGGTCACCGAGGTTGCCGAACGGCTCGATCTCGTCGGGGACTCCGACCGTGTTGTGGTTGCG
>VAWU01000083.1:944-4990 GCA_005888325.1 Actinomycetota bacterium | reverse complement strand
GGTGGCCGGCCCGCCGGGCTTCCACCGCCCTGCCACCGGCACGTCGCCAGGGTTGCCGAAGGGGACGGCCACGTGGGCGACACCCGTGGTGAGGCTGTTGCGCAGGTAGAACACTCCTCGGCGGTAGACCCCCGGCGTGTCGGTGCCGTTGCCGTCCCAGTCGCCGCACACCGGGATGTCGCCTGGGTCGCCGAAGCCAACGCTGACGTCGCCCCGTCCCGTCGTGTTGCTCAGCCGGATGTACCACCTCCCGTTGCGGAACACGCCGGGCGTATCGATGCCCGTGCCCGCCCAGTCACAGCTCAGGGGCACATCGCCCCTGTCTCCGTAGGCCAACCGCAGGTCGGCGACCCCTGGAGACAAGCTGTTGCGCAACAGCCAAACCGGCGCCTGGTCGCTGAGGAGGATGAGCGACGCGTCGTCGCAGCAAAAGACATCGAGGTCGACGCTCCCCACGATTCCCGGCAACGAACCGGACGAGGTGTGCTGCCAGAACGCCCAATCGCGCCAGCCGCCGGGCAACGGAAGCGTCGGTGCCGAACCGCCGTTGTAGTCGGCGATCCACAGCAGCTGGCCGGCGAACGCGCGCGAGTCGCCAGTGGCGTTCTTCCAGAAGTTCGGATAGGTGTAGATCAGCGGCCTTCGCCCTGTGAGCGCTTGGACGCGCGACAAGAACGTCGCGACCCACCCCACCAGGGCGTCGGCGCCGAGGTTCCCCGACCTCCGATGACCGATACGAAGAAATCGGCCTGCCTCGCGGGGTCGAGCTCGGGACGACCGTAGTGATACGCACCCCTCAACATCCCGTTCGCCTGCAAACCTGCCCAATCGACACCGAAGTAGGGATTGGTGTAAGAAAGTCCCTCCGTCGCCTTCACGAAGGCGAACGACCGGCCCGACGCTCGGACAGGTGCCCAGTCGATCGTCGCTCCGTTGGGATGCTGCCAGCCGGAGACGTCGAGACCATTCGCACCCAGACCGCTCAGGGGTTGACAGGAGGCGAGCACCGCAAGAAGCGCGAGAGCGCCGATGACCTTCGAGAGACCGCGCATGATGAGAGGCTGTTTTCGCGGGAGGGCGGACGAGAAGAGTGAAGCTAACACTTGGATTCGCTACCTTGCGATCAAGCTGCGTCAGCCTAGCGCTCGCGATGGTGGTGCTCGCCGCCTGCGGAGAGGCGCCGACGCCCACCGTGTCGGCGCGAAGTTCCCCCCCGTCCTCCTCGCCTCGGGCTCCCGCGCCGGGCGGGGTGACGACCGGCCTCGACGCCGGGCACGCCGGCCGCGCCGTCGACACTCCACTCGGACGAGTGACGGTCGGAAGCATCACTGACCTTGGGACCAGCCCGTCCGGACGCAGCGCGCGAGTCGTCGAGATCGAAGTCTGCTCGAGCGACGGCGTGCCGTTCTCGCCGGCCAGCTTCCTGCTCGAGACCGCCGACGGCCGGTCGTGGTCTCCGTCGCCGCCGGCAGCGGCGGCGCGGCAGCCCGATCTTGCTTCCACCGTGGAATCGAACCCACCGCCTGGAGGTTGCTCGCGTGGATGGCTCACCTTCGACGTCGACTCGGCGCAGCGGTCGACGGCAATCCTGTTCCATGCGCCGCGTTCGGACGAGACCTTTACCTGGCCGGCACGTTGAGTAGCTCCGCTTAGCTCGCTCGGCGATCCAAGGGAGCTTGTCGACCCGCGCGGAGAGGTGACCTTCTACGACGGCGTGTACCGGTGCGAGGGGCACCGCGGGCCTTCACGGCGTGCCCGTGTCGCCGGCGCAAAGGCCCATGCGGTGGGGGGATGCGGCGTGCCGTTGGTACAGCACGATTACCCTGGCGCCCGTTGTCGTCGCCAACCCGGTTCCCTGTCGACCAGCCCCTCACCGAGACACTCCCCCGGGTGGACCCACCCACGGTCGTGGAGTCCGCGTCCAGAGGTCTGCGGTCCTGGTCGCGTCGACGCGTTTGGGCGGCTCTGCTCGCGGTCGCGATCGCGGTGGTCAGCGCCATCGTGCTTCAGCGCCCGGCGGGCCCCGCCTCCCTGGACCGGGAGCCGCACATCTCTCGCGGCCCTGCCCTGCCACCGATCACCGCCAACGCACCGACCGAGCAGGCCTTCACGGCCCGCGCCGACGAGCTCTCCGGCATCGTCGCTCGCGTCGGCACCTACGGTGGGGCCACCCGGTGTTCCGTCAACGTCGTGGTGTCGGATCCGAACGGCGCCGTTGTGGGCCGCCGGGTCATCAGGTGCAGGGATCTGGTCGACAACGAGCTCCGCTTGTTGATCCGGTTTCGTCCGCTGCCCCGCAGTAAGGGCGAGCGTTTCCACCTGACGGTGAGCGCGCAGCCCGGAGCCCGACAGGCGATATCCCTTTGGGGGGCCGAGTCCGGCTCGCGCCTCCCTCCCGCCCTCTCCGGTGGCAAGTTGCAGCGGCAGAGCGTGGCCTTGATCACGGAATATGGAAAGCGGCGCCCCCTCGTCGACATCGTGGGCATTGCGTTGCGGCGCATGGCTCAATACCGAGTCGCCTGGTGGCGGCCGCCGGTGGTCGCCGGGATGATGATGACGGCGACGTTGCTGCTCGTGGCCCTCGTCGCCGTCCCTCGCCGGCTCTCGGTCGCGGCTCTGCTGAGCCTCGCCCTGATCAAGGGCGTCTTCTGGACGGTGGCGATGCCACCGTTGCAGGGCCCGGACGAGAGCTCGCACTTTGCCTATTCGCAGTTCATGGCCGAGGAGGGCGCGATTCCGCGACGGGGCACCAGTGTGAGCGGCCTCCCGCCGTACAGCGACGAGCTCCGCAGGGCTGAGCGGCTCCTGCACCGTGAGGCCGACCCTCCCGGCAACCGACCCGACTTCGGCCCGGGCTCGCGAGGAGCGGACGAGAGCAGGTTCCAGTCGAGGATCTCGCGTCGCGCAGGCGGCGACGCATCGGCGGCGGGCTATTCGCCCGTGTACTACGCACCGGCGTCGCTGCTGTATCGGGCCACGTCGGGCCCCATCTACACCCGAATCAGCACGATGAGGTTGTGGAGCGTCGCCCTGGGGTTGCTTTCGGTATGGCTCGCGCTGCTCATCGGGCGCCGGCTCTTCCCCGAGTCAGAAGGCGCGGCGCTCGCGCTTGCCGTCGGCGTCGCGCTGCAGCCGATGTTCAGCCAACAGACCGCGGTCATCAACAACGACGCGCTCGTCATCGCCGGTGGCTTCCTCTGCCTGCTCGTGGCGATGAAGCTCGTCGAACCCGGGGCGTCGCGATGGTTGCCGTTGCTCGGAGGGCTCGCTCTCGGCACAACCCTGCTGGGCAAGCCTTTTGGCTTGGCTATGGCGCCGGTCCTCGCGTTCGGCTGGCTCGTCGGCTGGCTGCGCAGCCACCCCCGCACGTGGAAGGCGTGGCCGGTCGCCCTGGCCCGATTCGGGCTTGGCGTGGGCGTCGGCGCTCTTCGACTATCCGGCGGCGTCGTTGACATCGCTCGCGGCCGCGCCAGGGTCCCGTTCGCTACGGGATTACCTGCACCTGCTGAAGCTCGACAACTACCAGGCACTGAAGCTGGATTGGGTCGACCGGTTCTGGGGCCACTTCGCATGGCTCGACCTACCTCTCCCCGGGTGGGTCTACAGCTGGTTGCGCTGGGCGACCCTTCTGGTCATCGTCCTCGCATGTGCATGGCTGCTGCACGTAGTCGTCGCGGTCGTACGCGCACGAAGCGTCCGATCGCGCCAACCACACGAAGCATCGGTGGTCCCGACACTCCTCTGCCTCCTCGCAGTGGTGTCGACCCTCGGCCTACTCCACATCATCGAATTCCAGGGTTTCCTACGAACCGCGAAGGCCGACATCATCCAGGGTCGGTACGGACTGATGGTGCTTCCCGCCGTCGTGGCGTTGCCCGCGCTCCTGCTCCGTCGGCTCGTTCCACGCGTGCCCGTCATCGTCAGCATGGTGACCGTCACGAGCGCGATCGCCGTCCTCCAGGTGATCTCGGTGGCCCGCATCATTGACGGCTTCTACCTCTGACTCTCCGTAGACGACCAAGGCGAGGTTCGCCGGGCCAATGCAA
>VAWU01000083.1:0-937 GCA_005888325.1 Actinomycetota bacterium | reverse complement strand
TGGACGCGCACAACGTGCGCACGCGGCCGGCGGCGCGCTCCTCTGGTTTCGCTCGCGGCCTGCAGCGATCCTCGCCCTGGGGTTCATACTCATCGTGTTCGTCCAGGCCGGCGCCAACCCGCCATGGGCGGCGCCGGATGAACCGGCTCAGCAGATCAAGGCGGCTGCCCTCGCTCGGGGTCAACTGGGAGCGCGGCCGCGCTATGGGCGCGCCCCGCTCACCTTCGACGAGGTCTTCTCCCGGCGGCTGACCCGCACGGTGGCGCTCCCGCCAGCAGTCGTGCCACCGCAACAGCTCCCGTGCTTCGCGCTCCGTTCCGCCGTGCGCAGCAGCTGCCTCGACGAGCCCGCGGCGCTCGGCCCCTGGGCGCTCGACGCGGCCGCGCGGATCGCGCAGAACTCTGCAGCCGGGCGCGCCGAATCGATCGACGGCATGATCGCAGGCCTCGATGCCGTCGACGCACCGGGGGGCCCGAGGCTGGCGACGAGCACGTATTTCGGCGCGTACCCCCCCTTCGCCTACGCGCTGCCCGGCATCGCCGGACGTCTGGGGACGACCCCGAGGGGCGTGCTGTACCTCGGCCGCCTGGCGAACGCGACGATCTGCGGGGCTCTGCTCGCGCTCGGAACCATCGTCGGAGCCGGCGGCGTGCGCGGGCGCCGGCTGCTGGGACCGCTGCTCGCGGTCACACCGATGGTGGTGTTCGTGTCCGGCACGCTCTCGGCGAGCGGCGCCGAGATCGCCTCGGGGTACTGTTGCGCGGCCGGGCTCCTCGCCGTTCGACGAGCCCGACCGACCAAGGGTGCGTGGCCGGCAGTGGCGTGTGGGGCGCTCGGGCTCGTAGCCGCCCGACAGCTCGGGCCTTGGGAGCTGTCCCTCTTGCTGGGATCATTCGCGGCGGCGACCGGACGCCGCCGCCTGGTCGCCCTGTGGGCC
>VAWU01000082.1:4491-6917 GCA_005888325.1 Actinomycetota bacterium | reverse complement strand
ATGACCCGGGTGCGTTGGAGCCGCACATCAGCGGCCGCATCATGGAACTGCATCACGGGAAGCACCACGCGACGTATGTCAAGGGAGCCAACACTGCGCTCGAGAAGCTCCAGGAACTGCGCGCCGGGGGCGATTTCGCGACGATTTCACTGCTTGAGAGAAATCTCGCGTTCAACGTCTCGGGCCACGTGCTGCACTCCGTCTTCTGGACGAACCTCTCTCCCGACGGCGGGGGAGAACCCGAAGGCGCGCTCGCCGAGGCGCTTGACGCGAATTTCGACGGTTTTGCCGCGTTTCGCCGGGTGATGAGCGAGGCGGCGGCCAGCATCCAAGGTTCAGGCTGGGCATTGGCGTCGTGGGAGCCGGTCGCAAAACGCCTGGTCGTGCAGCAGGTCCACGACCATCAAGGCAATCATGGCCAAGGCACGATTCCGCTCCTCGCCATCGACGCGTGGGAGCACGCGTACTACCTGCAGTACGAGAACCGGAAGACCGACCGCAAGGCCGAGTTCTTCGAAGCCATCTGGAACGTCGTGCACTGGAACGACGTGGCTCGGCGCTACGAAGCTGCTCGTCACCCCGAGCTCGCGGCGGTTTGAGTTTGCGTCAGGGTGTTAGCGCTCGCCACTCGACCATGCGAGCGATTTTCGTTCGTGCTCGTGCACGTGAGGGCCGATGTCGGATCGGTCGTCTCGGAGCGGTCGTCCTCGCGGCGTACTCATCGTGCGTCAACTGGTTGTAGAAGCCGTCGTGGGCGCGCCGGACATCGCGAGGTTCGTCTAGGCCGACCTTCCACTACGAGCTGGGCCGTGGCTGCCACCTCGATGGCAGGACAGAATCCATGTTGCATTCCTCGTTTCCAGGTGTGCTGGCGGTGAAGCGAGGTCTGATGTGCTTTTACTCTTTGTCGCCGCCAGTGCAGGCGAAGAGACCTGAACCAAGTTCGATGGCCGTGAGGCCATGAGGGTAGGGAGCAAGGCATGGAGCAGCGAGACCTGTCCCCATTCAACGTTGTCGCCACCTTCATCGACATGGCGCAGGCGAGGCATGCGCTTGACGTCCTTGAAGGTGCAGGCATCGAAGCGGCGCAAATATCACTCCTGGGTCCCGGCGTGGAGGAGGCGGCCACCGAGCCGAGCACTCGACAGCGTGACCGCGCGGTGGCCGTCGACGTTGCCAAACACGTCGGCGTCGGCGCGGCCGCCGGTTCGACAGCCGGCGGCGCAGTGGGCTTCCTCGCTGGGGCCGTCGCCTTCGGCATCCCGGGAGTAGGTCCCGTGGTCGGCACGGGAATTTGGGCCAGCACCGCCAGCGGGGCGATCGCGGGAGCCACCGTGGGCGGCATGGTCGGGGGCGTGGCGAAGCTCGACATGCATCCCGACTGGGAGTTGACGTATCAGGAAGTGAAGCAGGGTCGCGTGGTCATTGCGTTCCACGCCGGCGACGAATCTGAAGCGCGGCGCGGCGGCGAGCTTCTGGCCAAGGCGCGGCCGCTCCGTGTCGAACACTTCGACCGTAGCGGGAAGCGAATGTGAACACCCGGCACGCCCTATCGTCGTCGGGCAGGACGCGTTTCGCTTCTTCGAGCGCACGGCGGCCGCGAGAAGCGAACCACGTCGGTGCCGGTCACCGTCCGCACGTCACCGCTCAATCATTTGCGTGTCGATGGGCGAGAGGCCAGGCCGGCCGCACGCAAGAGGCGGTTCCACGAGTTTGTGCCCCGCGCGGCGGCTCATGGCGTGGATCGCGGCGACCGCTCGCTGAACTCGCTCGCTCCGAGCGAGCTCGACCGCACGTTCACGGAGCCGGCTGATGAGGACGAGGCATACGGAATCCTTCCTCGAGGTGTACCACCTCAGTGCAGGTGCCCGGGAAACCGGGGATCGCGCGGCGTCGAAGCGGCCAGATGCGGGTATGGATGATTCAGTGTTGGCGCTCTTGTTTTGTGCCGTTATTTTTGGCGTTTTGACGCTCGTGAGCGTGGTGGAGATCGTTGTCGAACGCCGATCCGCGCGCGCGATCGTGGTCGAGAAGCCGTACGTCATGGGGGCGGAGGACGCGACGCGCTTCGAGCAAATAGTGGCCGCGATTTTCACTGCGCACCCAGACTTCGAGGCCCGGTGCCGTCAGCTCCTTGATCACGGAGAATGACTCGATCGCGGCGCCTTCCGCCCTAAACCCCGGCGCGGCCGGCTAGCGACAGCTTCGACGCGAGCCGCTGTCGTCAGCCGGTGACGGGCTGACTCGGCCCGCGTCGCACCACCCGCGGCGACCGGTCGGTCATCTCGACATGGTCTCGAGCCCAGCTCCGATGAGCCTGGCTCGCGAGCACACCGCCGAGCGAGGCCGCCACTAGCCCGCCGGCCATCGCAACGAACGGCGCCCAGAACGAATCGATGTCGGTCGCGCGCTCGACCGCGGTGGCG
>VAWU01000082.1:0-4326 GCA_005888325.1 Actinomycetota bacterium | reverse complement strand
CTGATGTTGTCGCGAACCCAAGTGATCTCGCTGCCGCGGCTCAACGCGTCCCAGAGCGTTTCCAGCATCCGGAAGGTGGCCAGGCCAATCAGCGCTCCCGCAAAGGCGGCGCCCCACCGCTCGAGCGAGGGCCCTGCGGCCCGACGCTCATCGAGTTCACTCTCTGCAGTTGTCATTTGCTTCCCCTCTACTCCATTGCTATTGGGCAGTACCCACTCCGGCGTTTGTGCATACGTGAACCGGGCGGTTGAGGGGTGGAGCCGGGGGGGTAGAGGTAGGAAGCCCTGGCGGTACAAACGGGCCGCCGTGAAGCCGGCTCCGGAGGGTGTAGCTGTGGCTCGTGTTGCGTTCGTGTTGGCTGACGACTTCGAAGACGCCGAATTCCGGGTCCCCTACGACCGGCTACAGGCGGCGGGCCACGAGGTCACCGTGGTCGGCGTCAAGGCGGGGAAACCTCTGCACGGCAAACGGGGGAAGGAGCGTTTTGCCCCGACACTGGCGGCCGAGTCTGCTTCGGTCGAAGACTTCGACGCGCTGGTGATCCCGGGAGGCTACTCACCAGACAAGCTGCGAATGGACGACCATGTCGTCTCCCTCGCCCGCGACTTCGACCGCGCCGCTAAGCCGCTGGCTGCCATCTGTCACGCCGGCAGCCTGCTCATCGAGGCAGAAGCGGTCGGTGGTCGTCGGGTTACGTCGTGGCCCTCGATCAAGACCGATCTCATCAATGCCGGCGCCACCTGGCTAGACGCCGAGGTGGTCGAAGACGGTCATCTCATCTCCTCGCGAAAGCCCGACGACCTCGACTCGTTCTGCGCGGCAATCCTGCGTCGTCTCTAAGCGAGGAGCTGGCCCGAGCGGGAGGCCATCTGAGGTCGACCGAACCAGACCCGGCAGGGCGGCTCGCGCTGCCTCCGAGATCGAAGCCGCAGCAGAGACCTTTGGCTCGAAACAAGCTCAAGGGGTCTCCGCTGGGGCGCCGAAGGCGTCGTGGTTCGCGAGATCCCGCCGCGTTCTTTCAGATCTCAGAACAGCTGGCCGCGACGCGGACGACACGGCAATCACACAATGGGTAACGAGCTCGCAACGCAGCGCTTTCTTATTGCGGTGCCGTCGAATTCTGCGCCCCGACGCACACGCGCATCCATCGCCTCACCGCTGGCCGTGGGGGCTCAGCCGCATGGTTTCCATCAGTCATCTGTGCGGATTGCGACTTCGATGACGGGCTTTGGACCCCGAACGGCGATTCGTGTCGCGGACATTGATCGCATCAGCGTCAGGGACCTCCTCGCCCACCTCGGAGGCGTTCTCCTCCATGAGCCGGGTCTCGAGCCCCTCACGAGCCAGCACTTGTGCCTCCTTCTCGGCGTCTTGGTGGGCCAGGTCGTCGCGCTTCTTGGGCATGGCCATGAGCTACCCGTCCGGCGCCGCTGTCGAACTCGCTGGAACCGAACGCAGGAACCTTGATCGCCGTCCCCTCGCCGCCCCGCCGCCAGGCCCGCTCCGTTCGGCGTGTCGACGCCGCGAAGCAGCCGGATATCGTGCCCCCGTGGCCAGTCCCGACGGGAGGCGTGAACCGCTCATCTTGGTGTCGCATCGCGGGCCGGTTCAGTTCGCCCGGGATGCCACAGGTCGGCGGATCTGCACACGCGGAAGCGGCGGGCTGGTCACCGCGCTGTCCGGGCTCGCAGGCCGGTTGGCAAACGGTGTGTGGATCTGTGCTGCGCTTTCGGAAGAGGACACCGCCGTCTGCGGTGAGCACCACGGCCGGTCGTTTGTCGCGACCCACGAGACGGCGAGGGGAGCGGTGCTGCGGATGATCGACATCGATCCCGCGGTGCATCACAAGTTCTATTCCATTGTCGCCAACCCGCTCCTGTGGTTCCTCCAGCACAACCTCTGGGACCTGAGCAACGCGCCCAACATCACCGCGAACGAGATCGATGCCTTCGTCGCCGGCTATGAGGTCGTGAACCGCCGCTTTGCCGAGGTCGTGGTGGAAGAGGTGGCGACGCGAGCGGGGCGCGCGGTCGTGATGATCCACGACTACCACCTCTACCTCGTGGCGCCCTACGTGCGCGCCCACTGTCCCGGCACGTTCCTTCAGCACTTCGTTCACGTGCCTTGGCCTCAGCCGGACGCATGGCGCGTGTTGCCCGTCTGGATGCGGGAATCGCTCTTCACCGGATTGCTGGCCAACGACATCGTCGCCTTCCACACCGAGCGCTACGCCCGCAACTTCTTGTTGGGTTGCCAGGATCTCCTGGGCTTGAGTGTGGACTTCGGCCGGCTCACGGTGGATGTGGGCGAGCGGCGAGTCGCGGCGCGCTGGTACCCCATCTCCGTCGACGTGTCGAGCTTGGAGGAGCTGGCGAACTCGCCCGAGGTGCAAGACCAAGAGCGTCAGCTCGAGAACAGCTCCCGCGAGTTTCTGATCCTACGAGTCGATCGCACCGACCTGTCGAAGAACGTGCTCCGCGGCTTCCTTGCCTACGATCAGCTGCTCACCGATCACCCCGAGCTCACCGGGCGCGTGACGTTTCTCGCCCTCTTACAGCCCAGTCGTCAAGATGTGGACGAGTACCTCGAGTACGCGGACCGGATACGACGACTCGTCGCCGACGTCAATCTCAAGCACGGCAACACCGACTGGCAGCCGATCGACCTGCGTTTTCAGGACTCGTTGCCGGCAGCGGTGGCCGCCTACAAGCGGTTCCATGTGCTCATGGTGAACTCGGTCTTCGATGGCCTGAACCTGGTGGCCAAGGAAGCCATGGTCGTTAACCGCGTGGATGGCGTGCTCGTGCTGTCCGAACACGCCGGCGTGTATGACGAGTTGGGTGCCTTTGCGCTGGGCGTTCACCCCTTCGACATCAGTCAACAGGCCGACGCGCTCTACCGAGCTCTGACACTGCCTCGGGAGGAGCGCCGAACGCGGCGGCAAGTGTGCGTCGACATCGTGCGCACGAATGACCTCGACAAGTGGCTCCGCACGCAGCTCGATGACATCGCTGCAATGCAATCGGGGTGAGCGAACGTCTTGACGGTTCGACGCCGGCCTCTCCGGCTGGCCTCTAACCCTCAGCCAATGGCGCTCACCTCACGTGTGAACGGCGTGCCCGTCGCGGATTCAAGGTGCCAGGCGGTCTACCTGGGTGTCCAGATACCGATCCGCAGTCCGCACTCCCGGCGCGATGCCGGTGCGCGGCCACGTGCGAGTGACGCGCGTGATCGCCCGTCCAGGCTGCTCCGCCAGAACGAGGCGTGTGAGCCGAGGCCGCCCGCCTGGGGGGTGGGGAGGTGGAGCGACCTCAGCATCGGCGCCCCAGCCTTGCGACTGGGCGCACGCCAAAGCACACGATAGAACGCCTGATCGTTGAGTAAATCGGCTTGTCCACCATGCCCGCCGCCCGAGAGCTGGCATTCGCCGGGCGTGGGAGCGGCGCACGGAGCTCACGCTCGCGGTTGCCGAGCGCTTGCGGTTGTCGAGGCATCCGGCCATGGGCCGCGCCTACGGATTCCGGGGCGATCGGAACTGAGCGTGTCCGAGGCGAGGTACTGGGTATGTCCCTAGGTGTAGTGCCCCATGACGTTGCCGACACGACTCACCGGTGGCCCGCCGATAGCGGTGTGGTGGCGATGATGGTTGTAGACGTGCAGCCACCGAGTCAACGCGCGGGTGCGTTGACCGTCTGAGGTCCATGGTCGGGCGTAAGCCCACTCGGCCAGGAGTGTTCGGTTGAAACGCTCCACCTTCCCGTTGGTGGCCGGCCGGTAGGGCCTCGTCCGGGAATGCACGACGGTGCCGAGAGCCTCGGCGAATGCGCGGGCGCGATAACAGCCACCGTTGTCCGTCAGCACGCGCTCGACGGCGACCTCTCGCGCTGCAAAGAACGTGTTCGCCCGGAGCCAGAAACCCGCAGCGCTTGCCCCTGACTCATCCGGCAGCACTTCGCTATAGGCAAGGCGGCTGTAGGCGTCGACGGCTGAGTGCACGAAGGCGTATCCGATGGCACGCCTCTTGGTCTGGATGTTGTTCGGACGTGCCACCCGGCCATGCACCCGCCAGCCGCCACCTTTGGGAATGCGGCCGAGCTTCTTCACATCGAGGTGCACCAGCTCGCCCGCCCGGGACATCTCCATCCGACGGACGGGCTGGCGCGTCGGTCGATCGAGCTGGTCGAGACGGTTGAGCCCGTGACGAACGAGCACTCGGTGCACGGTCGAGTGTGGTACCTGCACGATCCCGGCGATGCGCGCCGGCCCGAGTCCCCGACGGCGGCGCAGCGTGACGATGCGTCGCTCGGTGGACGCCTTGGTACGCGT
>VAWU01000081.1 GCA_005888325.1 Actinomycetota bacterium | reverse complement strand
CCAGCGTCACCAGCGAGACGAGCGTTCGGAGGGTCGACATGAAGCTCGAAGTCCAGGTCATCCCCGTGTCCGACGTCGACCGGTCCAAGGGGTTCTACGCGCGAGTCGGTTGGAGGCTCGACGATGACGTCGCGCCGCTCGACGGGCTCCGTGTCGTCCAGTTCACACCACCAGGCTCGGGGACGTCGGTCACGTTCGGCCAGGGACTGACAACGGCCGCGCCAGGTTCGGCCGCGGGCGGGCTCACCGTCTCCGACATCGAGGCGGCCCATGACGTGCTCGTCGGCCGTGGCATCGACGTGAGTGACGTATGGCACGGCCCACCGTTCCCCGTCGAGGCACGGCAACCCGGCCCCGACCCCGAGCGCACCAGCTACGGGTCTTTCTGCTCCTTCAGCGATCCCGACGGCAATCTGTGGCTGGTCCAGGAGGTCACCACTCGGCTCCCAGGTCGGATCGACCCGACGGAAACGGCATTCGCGTCCGCGGAAGACCTGGAGAACGCGCTTTGGCGTGCCGAGGCTGCCCATGCCGAGCATCAGAAGCGCACGGGGCGGTCGCACCTTCTTCACCGGTCGAGCCACGACGACACCTGGCCCGCTTGGTATGCCTCCTACATGGTGGCGGAGCAGGCCGGGAGTGATCTGCCGGCGTAGGTGGGAGCCATGGAATTCCTGGTTGAGTTCGACATACACATTCCGGAGGGAGCTCCGGAGTCCGAGGTCGAACAGCGCGTGAGCGGCGAGGTGGCGGCCGCGGAACAACTGGCCCGCGAGGGACATCTCGTGCGGCTATGGACGCCGAACCACGCGCCGGACGGGAAGAAGGCCCTCGGCCTTTTCCGCGCCGCCAGCGAAGCAGAGCTCGACGCTTTGCTCGACGCGTTGCCCCTGAGCGACTGGATGCAAATCAGCGTCACTCCGCTCGAGCCGCACCCAAACGACCCAACTAGCTCGCGCACCAGAGCGCCTCAGCTCCCGCGGCCCCATCTGACGCTGGTCTACCGCCTCGAAGCGACTCTGGGCGAGGTGCTCGATCTAGGCGAGTTTCCCCAAGGACACCGCCGGATCGTGCCGTGGACCGGCGGAACCTTCACCGGACCCAAGCTGAGCGGCAAGATCGTCCCAGGCGCCAGCGCCGACTGGCAGACGGTCCTGCATGACGGCACTGCGCTGGGCGACATCCGTTACACGCTGTGCACAGACGGCGGCGACCTGCTCTACGTCGAATCACGAGGCGTGCGTCACGGCACCGCTGAGGTCCTCGCCCGCCTCGGCCGTGGCGACGACGTTGATCCGACCGAGTACACCTTCCGGACCACGGCTCAGATCGCGACCGCCGCCCCAGCGTTTGACTGGTTGAACAAGGGCGTCTTCATCAGCGTGGCCAGCCGCCAAGCCACCCGCGTGATCTACGACACCTACCTGGTCGGATAAGGGGCGGCGCCTGAGGCCCGATCCCCAGATGCTCGACAGCTCGACGACGAAGAGGTGGCGTTCCGACTCAACGAGCTCGCGTTCGCCGGCACGCTCTGGCGTCGTGACAGGCTTGCCGGATGAGCACGCCGCTGACCCTGATGGCTGTGCACGCACATCCCGACGACGAATCGTCGAGCACGGGCGGCGTCCTGGCCCGGTACGCGAACGAAGGCGTCCGAACCGTTGTCGTCACGTGCACGAATGGCGAGCTCGGCGACGCACTGGGCGGGATCAAGCCGGGAGACGAAGGCCACGACGAGGCCGAGGTCGCCCGCATCCGCCTCGGCGAGCTCGAGCGAGCGTGTGAGACGCTCGGCGTCGCGCATCTCGAGCTGCTCGGGTACCACGACTCGGGCATGGTCGACTGGGAGCACAAGGACCGGCCCGACGTGTTCTGCAACGTCGCGGTCGACGATGCGGCCGAACGCCTCTCGGGCCTGTTCGAGCAGTACCAACCCGACGTCGTCGTGACCTACGACGAGCTCGGCGGCTACGACCACCCCGATCACGTCCACGCGAGCCGTGTCGCGATGGCCGCGGTCGCCCGAACAGGGATCCCACGCAAGGCCTATCTCACGGCGTTCCGGCGGAGCACGTTCGAGCGGTTCCGGGAGATTCTCGAGGAGCAAGGGGGCGATCTCTCGCAGATCCCACAACCAGATCCGGAGCAGCTGCGCATGCTGGACGCGGTCGAAGCGCGCATCACGACCACGATCGACGTCGCGCCCTACGTCGAACGAAAGCGCCTCGCCCTTGCGACGCATGCCAGCCAGATCGAAGAGTCGTTCTGGGCCCGCCTGCCTGCCGAGGCGTTCAGCGCGCTCTTCGGTGAGGAGAGCTTCATCAGAGCGGAGGACACCACCGACGCGCCCCTCCCGGAGGCGGACCTCTTCGACGGGTTGCGCGAGAACCGATCGAGAGGCGAAGCGCGGAGTGAGTCGTATCGGTCTCGTTACCGAGCAAGGTGACGCACACCTCGTCGTCAATGAGTGTTACGGGCCTCGTCAGTCGCAATGCGTTGCGGGTTGGTAGTCCAGCTCGCGAGGAGCGCGAGGGCGTCGTCCGATGGCGAGGCCGGCTCGGGTGCGTAGATGACCAACGTCTGGCCGGGGTCGGCTGGTAGCTCGAAGACCTCCATGTCGACGGTCACCTCTCCGACGATCGGGTGACGGACGCGCTTGGTTCCGGTGCGATGCAGCTTCACGTTGTGGGCGGCCCAACGGACGCGGAACTCATTGCTGCGGGTGGAGAGCTCGCCGATCAGGTCGGAGAGATCTTTGTCGTGGGCGTTGCGCCCGGCTTCCGCGCGTAAGACCGCGACAACGTCGTTGACGCCGTCGTTCCAGTCGGTGAAGAAGTCGATGCCGTTGGGATCTGACGGTGGGTCCAGTCGTCGATGTCGGAGTGGCTCGCCGATGGCTCTGGCGGCTCTCGCCATGCGTTTCCCTTGATTGCTTTCGGCATCGTGGATTCTCCTCCGACGAGCAGCGCGCCTGACGACCACGGTGTGATGGCCAGCTCGGACCTACCTGTCAGTGGTCGTAGTCGCTAGCCCCAGATTTACAGACCCGTCCGAACAGTTGGGGATGACCCCATCCCTGCCGGTTCTGGGTTGGGACGAACGCGACCTTGCAACGCGCCCACGCGACCATCCGCCCAATGGCACGAGTGACACGCCTCGTGACGCCTCATATCTCGTGCTTCGTCGGCGCACTCGGGCCGGCCTTCTCCATCACCGCGCCGTCTCTTCGTCAACCGCCCGGTGACGCCTACATCGCGCGCCGGAACGACGTCCGGGCGTCGGCCTGGTCCGGATGCTCATTCAGACGAGTGCATAGCACGAACGAGGCGCAGTGGTGCGATGAGTTTGGCGGCGCAAAATCGTCCAAGTGATCGTGCGTGCCCGCAAGGGGGGTGGGGCCTGCAGCAGGAGGAGAAGACCATGAATTCGATGGCACGCCGGATGTTCGAGCTGGTCGAGCCGATTGGTGTCATCCCCTACTCGGCCGACGAACCGAACGAGGCGATGTTCGCCCTGGGGTTCACCAACTACTGGGACACCTACTTCGCCGGACGGGCGGCACCCCTGGGCCTCGCCCCGGCGGAGGTGGTGGACGCGCTCTTCTACAACTTCGCTCCCGGCGAGGTGGCTCGCCACATCCCGAAGGTATGGCGCACCACCACGCCCGAAGCGGCGATCGCCGCTCGTCAGATGGGCTGCGTGAAGGCGCTGCGGCGGATCCTCGGCGATCACGTCGACTCTCCCGCCTTCGCGCGCGCCGCCGAACTGTTGCTCAAGGCGGCGACCAGCGCGCCGTTCGAGGGTCGGCCGATGTACGCCGCGCTGCGCGCGATCCCGATCCCCGACGACGTGGTGGCCCGCCTCTTTCACGCAGCCTCCTTGCTGCGCGAGTACCGCGGCGACGGGCACATC
>VAWU01000080.1 GCA_005888325.1 Actinomycetota bacterium | reverse complement strand
GGCACAGCACGTCGAGATGGATAAAACGGTCGGCCCACGGAAGAAGCAGCTCATACAGCACCGCAGCCGCGGGCCGGTGGCGCGCCATCGCGATCGTTTCGGCGCACCCCGTGAGGTTGGTGAGGCGCATGACGTCGCGGGGAAACGACGTGAACCCGTCGGCGATGTCGCCGGCGAGCACCTCGACCGCTTCGTCGAGTCGCCCGGCCTGGGTGCACAGGCGGGCGAGCGCGCCCCGGAACGCCGGGATGCCGGGGTTCGTCTCCACTTGCTGTCGCACGAGATCCTCGAGCTCCCCAAGCCGTCCCTGCACCGCCCGGATGGTGACGAGCTGGGCGCCGTAGTACGAGATCGCGTCAGGCTGACCGCTGGTCAACCCGAGCTCGAGTGCACCTGACGCGCGCCGATCGGCTTCCCCGAGGTCGCCGTCGAGGAATGCGGTCGCGACCTCGACAGTCGCGGCATGCCACTCCACTCCGGGCAGCGCGAGACGATGCGCGAGATCGAGCTGCCGTTCCCGGTACTCGTCGTACGTGTCGCGATCGCACATCTCGAGCGCCGTCACCGTACGCCGCGCCGTCGCCCAGTACTCGAGCAGGGGGTCGCCGATGTCGACTGCGAGCCGCACGAGCTCCTCGCTCCATGCGACGCGGTCGGCCAACCGTTCCGGCACCCACGTCGCGAAGATCGCGGTGTCGAGTGTCCAGGCCAGAGTGACGGAGTCACCTGCGGCCCGCCCCGTTTGGACGGCTTCATCGGCCAGCGCAAGTCGTCGCTCGGCGACGTCGTCGCCCGCGGAGGTGAGTTCGACGGCGAGCAGCCCGAGGAGCCGGGCGCGCAACGCTCCCGGCTCCTTCGTCGCGGCGAGTGCCGCCTCGAGCACGCGAATGCGCTCGCGGTCGGCGGCACCGGTGCGCGAGTGCCAGCCGCGATTGTTCGCCAACGCGGCGCGCACGAGGAGGTCATCCGCTCCGAGCTTCTCGGCCGTCGTGGCGGCGGCAAGCAGCGTCTCGCGATGGTTTACATCGCCCACCTGCCGTTGCGCGTCGCCGAGCCCAACGAGCAGCGCGCACTGCACGATCGGATCGGCCGGTTCCCTCTCGGCCACGTCGAGGGCCTGCCGGAACCAGCGCAACGCCTCGTCCGGCGCCAGCTGCGCGAGCGCGCGCTCGCCGGCAAGCCGAGCATACTCAATCGCCTTTCCAGAGTCCTCTGCCGAGTCCGCCCGCGCCCAGTGCAGGGCAATCTCGGCGACGCGCTCCAGGAGCTGAGCTCCGAAGACGTCCTCCATCGACTCGGCGACGACGCGGTGCAGTCGCGCGCGCCGTGTCGTGCTCAGGCTCTCGTACAGCGCATGACCCACGAGCGCATGCACAAACGAGAACCTCCCGCGCCGCACCTCACTCACGAGTGCGGATCGCATCGCTCGCTCGAGCGTGTCGAGAACCTCGTCCTCCTCGGCATCCATCGCCTTCGCGAGGAGCACCAGATCGAACTCCCGGCCGATGACGGATGCGTAGACGAGAGCACGACGCGGCCCGTCACCCAACTGCTCGACGCGACTGTCGATGACGTCGAGGATGCTGGCCGGGAGCCCGTTCTCGAGAAACTCCGTCGTCGCGGCCCATCTTCCTTCCGGATCACGAACAAGCGAACCGGTCTCGACGAGATGCCGAAGCATCTCGCCGACGAAGAAGGGATTGCCCTGGGTCTCCTCTTGCAACAGACGCGCCAGTTCCACACCCAGGTCCGGAAGCGCTTGCCCTGCCGTGTCCTCCATGAGCTGCGCGACTTCGTCGAGCGAGAGTCCCTGGAGCGAAACGCGCTCCAAGAGCTCGTCGCGATGCGACGCGACGATGAGCTCGGCCAGGGATGATTCGGCGGCGGACTCGGTGTCTCGGAGCGTTCCCGCGAGGAGCACCAGATCGAACTCCCGGCCGATGACGGATGCGTAGACGAGAGCACGACGCGGCCCGTCACCCAACTGCTCGACGCGACTGTCGATGACGTCGAGGATGCTGGCCGGGAGCCCGTTCTTGAGTAACTCCGTCGTCGAGTCGGGCACCTCTCCGAACCTGCCGGCCGGGCCGGGCGCGAGGCGCGCGAGCAGCGCCGCGTCGGGCCGGAGCCGCTCCAGGAGTGGCTCGGGCAGGTGCTCGAGCAAATGCGTCACGATCTCGACCCACGGCTGATAGGGAAGCCCGAGCCCGCTATCGCTTCGCCCGTAGAGCACCTGCGCGCCGCGCTCGTATGCCGATCTTGCGCCGAGGGCCGCGAGCGTGGTCTTGCCAACGCCAGGTTCGCCACTGAGCAGGAAGAGTCGACACGAGCCGGCCTCGGACAATCTCAACGCGGCCTCGAGGCGCGAGCGTTCCTCTGTCCGACCGACGAACGCGAGCGGTGCAGTCTGGAGTCGCGACGGCAGCGGCGCCTGCCAAGCGATCGTCGGGAGCTGCCGCCACCGCACCTGCCAGGTGTTCACCGGCGCGTCGAAGCCTTTCAGCACGAGCGGTCCGAGCGGCTCATAGGCGTGGTCGCCGCGGCCAGCCCTCACCACCTCGGTGACGCGGATCTCGTCATTTTCTGCGCTCGAACACAGGCGCGCGGCCTCAACAACCGGGACGCCGAAGTAGTCGTTGCCGTCGACATCGGCTTCACCCGTCGCCACACCGACGCGCACGCGCAGGAATGGAGAGCCCTTACGCCGGTTGCGGGCATCCAGCCGCTGCTGCATGCCGACTGCGCACGCCACGCCGTCCAAGGCGCTCGTGAATGCCACCATGAGGCCATCGCCGAGGTTCTTGACCTCGCGTCCCGCGTTGAGTCTGACGACCTCGCGGAGAAGGTCGAAGTGCTCGCGACGCAAGACTTCGGCTTCGTCCTCTCCGACCCGAGTGAACAAATCGGTCGAGCCCACGAGATCGCTGAACAGCACCGTTACCGTCGCGACATTGCCCACTCGCACACTCCCAGGCCGGCTTCCGACGCCCGATAGACAGCCTGAGGCCGGGGAAGCCAAGCGGCTTACCCGGCCCCTGCGGTCGGAACGCCGGCTGAACGCTACGCCAGGCGGCGATAGATGAGCTGGGTCGTGTGACCTGGCTCATCCGCGTAGGTGCCCTTCACCTCTTTGTCGAGGTACTTCGCCCAGCTCGCGTCGCTGGCCAGCTTCTGCTGGGCGGTTTCCAGAGCCTGGATGTTCGCGTGACCGCTGAGCCAACCGACGCCGCCGTAGATGCCGGTGACGTCGGCGAGGAACAGCGTCGGCGTGCCGGTGATCTTCTCGGCCCGCTGGGCGATCTCGACGCCCAGCTCCATCCCTCGAGCGAGGTTGCCTGTCGCGCACACCGTGCGCACCCCGGTCACGTATTCGATCTGCCGGCTCGGATCGGGTGCGCCGGAGAGCACCTGCGAGAGGGTGTCCTCTGCGCCGCCGACGGTCAGGGCCGCCCCTTTGTCGGTCGCCGACACGAAGTCGTCGTCGACGTTCAACTTGTCTCCCGCCGCTTCGAGCGTGGCGAGATCGGGCACGAAGGTGCTCCAGCCGATGGAACCAACCTCAAGCGAGTAGACCTGGGTGTACAACGAAACCTGCAGCCCGGTGATCCGATTGACCTTCTCGGTCTGCCCGAGCGCCCATTCCATGGCGGCACGCGTCTGGCCGCCTCCAATGCGAACGCGACGACTGAACAGGTACATACGGCCTCATCTCTCCCGGACGAAGGAACCCGACGAGCGGCGATTCCCGTCCGGGAATGAGAAGAACCGTGCTCGCCGTCACCCTTGCCGTTGTTCTCCCGCAATGCAATGGCAAAGTACTGATATCTCACTGTTTCGAGTCCACTGATCGCCGTGGGTATCGTTCCCCCGTCCTCAGCGAGCCAGCGGCGCGACAACGTGCGCCGGAAGACGGGGTCGCGGCCTACGAGGCCTGGGAGCGTTCCGTAGGCAGGACTCAAGAGCTTGCTCGCCTCGGGCCGGCTGATGGTGCAGTGTGCGCCCCACACGATCAAGGGGAGCCTTCATGGCTGACAAGGAGACACCGACCGGCGGGGCTACCAAGCGTTCGGCGAGGGGGACATGGAGCACTTTCGGGCGATCTACGCGCTCGATGTCGTGCAGCGCCAGCCAGGCAACAACCAGACCTCCGGTGAGCACAAGGGGGTCGACAACGTCCTCGGGTTGTACGGGCAGTTGTTCGAGTTGTCGGGCGGCACCTTTTCGGTGGACCTGACGAGCGTGAAGACCCAGGGCGACAAGGTCGTCACCGTCCACCACGCGAAGGGCAAGCGCGAGGGCAAGACCCTCGATACCGACGAGACCATCGAGTTCACGTTCTCGGGCGACAAGATCTCCCGCCTCGACGTGGGGTACACGGACGAGGCCGCCGAGGACGCCTTCTGGGGCAAGCTGTCCCGATTACCCGGCGGGCGCTACAGAACACAAGCACACAGATCGACAAGATCGGCGTGTCCAAAGCGACTGCCTTGGCGTGTCCCAGATCGCCGGCTATGCGTCGCCGTCGTTCCGGGTTAGCTGCTGGTGGCTGAGGGGGTGAGGTGTGCGAGGCCGCGGAGGAGCCATGGGGCTCGGCGGGCCATGGTGGCGACGGTGCGGTCGGAGCGTCGCATGGCAGTGCGTGCCGACGGCGTGGCAAGCGAGACGAGTATTGCCTCGGGCGATCCGGGTTGTGGTCCGCTCGGATTCACCGCGAGGAGATGCCAGTGTCCGGGGACGCCTTTGAGTTCGCGTGAACCGCGGTCGTCGAAGCCGATCCCGGAGCCGACGACGAGGTCGCGTAGCGAGCTGGAGACGAGGATCTCGCCCGGCCCTGCTTGCGACATGATCCGCGCCGCGATGTGGACGGCGATGCCGCCGATGTCGTCGCCCATGAGTTCGCACTCTCCGGTGTGAACGCCGGTGCGGATCTCGATCCCCAACGCTTCCGCGTCAGCGCACAGCGCCTCGGCGCAGCGGATCGCGTACGTGGGTCCGTCGAACGTGGCGCGATGGCCGTCGCCGGTGCTCTTGACGACGGTTCCGCCGAAGCGTTCGGCGAGGCTCTCGGTGACTTCACCGAACCGCTGCAGGAGCGCGCTCCAGCGTTCGTCGCCCATCGCGGCCGCCCGCGCGGTGGACGATACGATGTCGGTGAACAACACCGTCCTGAGCGCACGGTGCGCCTGACGTGGCGCCGCGTGCGTGCCGGTGAGGAACCCTTCGATGGTTCGGTTGATCCGATCGGGGTCGGACAGGAACGGCGCGTGGTCGTGCCCTTCAACTTCCATGAACTGGGCCCCCGGAATGTGATCCGCGAGGTACCGGCCGCCCTGGACCGGCACTGGGTCGTCCCTCGCGTGGATCACGAGCGTCGGCACATCGATCGCCGACAACACCGACCTCACGTCGAGACCGAAGGCGGCCTCCATTGTCACTCGAGCCATTCCGGGACTGGCGCTCGGCGCAGTCGAGGAGGAGGCCGAGCTTGGCTGCCATTCAGCTGGGCTTGGCGTAGTTGGCCGCGCCTTGGAACTCGATCGACACCATCGGCTCGTTGCCGACGACCCACGCGTCATGGCCGGGTCCGATGCGGTAGACCTCGCCGCCGGCGACATCGACCTCGCTGCCGTCGTCGTGCGTAACGTGGATGCTGCCCGATACGCAGTAGCCGATGTGTTCGACCTGGCAGCTGTCGGTGCCGACAACGGGCTTGATGCACTCGGACCATTTCCAGCCGGGCTGGAACGTGTAGCGCCCGATCTGACCGCCCGCGAGGTTGACGAGCTCGACCGTGGTCTTGTCGGGCGTGCGGGTCTCGTCGGGTGTCGTGAAGTCGCGGCTCTCCACTCCGGGCATGGCGTGTCCTCCTTGTCGTGTGTTGTTCGGCAGTACTCAGTCGCGAGAGCTCTACATCATCTCCTCGCGCACGACATCGAGATTGCGGAACGTCGGCGGCCCGTCGCACAACGACGCGAGCTTGGCTGAGAACTCGCCCGTCTCCGGCAGGTTCGAGTTGGCCATCGCCTCTTCATAGGAGGGGAACTCGACGATCTGCACGTAGGTGTTGCTGGCGTCGCGGTCTTTGGTTTGCACGCCGCGGGTCGAAGCGCGCTTACCTTTGGTCGCTTCCAGCCAGCCGTCGAGCGCTGCGTTGAGCTCGTCGATCTTGCTGGTCTTGTATTCGATGATCTGGATGAACGGCATGGGTTCCTCCTTCGACGCGGTCACTGTAGATCGCCCGACGCGGGCGCGTTCCCGTCAGTAGCTGAAAGTGGTCGCAGGCTCGTCGCCGATCTACTGCCAGCGACGACGATGTTCAGCTCGGCGCCCGGATCTACCTGCTCACCGCCGGCGTCGATCGGTAGCGCCGGCGGCGCGCGCCGTGCGGTCACGTCTCGGTCCGCCTACCGGCGGACTGCGATGAGCGCCCAGGTCGTCTCCACCAGACCGAAATCAATCAGTCGGTATCGCGATGGCCACGAGCGTGATCATGTTCGTCGCGACCATCTTCGTCGTCCTCGTTCTCGTGCAGGAGGACGCCGTTGCGCTCACGACCGACTGCTGCGAAGACTGTCGTGGACGTGTCCTCGTCATCGGACTTGTAGGAGAAGCCGTCATCGCTGTGGGCGCTCCATTCGATGGTCGCCGTGCCCTCGATGAATTCGCCGACGAAGCCCTGCGCCAGGCTCCCGTAGGTGACGTGCTTGTCGCCGCCGTTCCAGTCGATGTCAAAGGAGGCGCGGGCCTCGACCGAACGGCCGTCGTTGACCGCGTTGACGAAGTCGAAGTAGTCCTCGAGCGCCAGATCCGACACGTCGAGGCGCGCCTGGCCATGTGCCGGGAACCGCACGCTGTGGTGGGGAACCGGGATCGTCCAGAACAGCCCTTCGGGGAAGGGATGAATGCCGGGGTTGAAGTCGTGAATCTGGTTGGCGGGGTCAACTGACCCCCGGAAGAGATCGAGTCAGACGAAGGCGAAGGTGCCTCGTTGCCGTCGCCCGGTGAGGTCGACGAAGTCGCCGTCCATGACCCGCATGTCGACATCGAAGGGCATTCGCTCGCCGGTGTTGGCCGTACCCATCCCTTGCAGCTCGCAGGCGGCGACGATGCCGCTGAAATCGGTGATCGTCGAGTTCTCATTGCCCGAGCCCGGCGGCTGGAGGTGGAAGCGCTTGCCCGGGGCGAAGGGCAACTCGATGAACTGGGGGATCGGCCGGGGGACGCCACGGCCCGCCTGGGGGCGTCCGTCGGCCCACGCCACGCCTGTGCTCCCGAGCAGCTTGGTGCCCAGGGCGAGGCCGGCAGCGCCGGCGCTCGAGACCTGCATGAACTGCCGGCGCGACATCGCCGCGCGGGCCCAGAAGTGTTGATGCCCGCGAGCGGGCGTTGCCTTCCGACCGGCGTTCGTCCCGGTCCGGATCCCGGTCATCAGCGAGAGCGACATGCTGACCCCCTTCCCCAGCGCACACGCGTGCGATCACCTTCCGTCCAGCCATACAGCGTGTCAACCCCCGAGTCTCCAGGTCCGCGGCGTTGTGGATCGCGGTGAGGAGCGCGAGGATCCGTGCTGGGCGATGGCCGGCGGCGAGCGCCGTCGACGGTGGGTCGGGTGATCGCCGGTCCCGCCTTCGCGGCGCGTCTCCCGGCGACGGGCGCGCCGGTCACACCCTTGCCAGTACCCGCGTCATCGAGCCGATGGGCGTCCGCTACGTCGTGATCACCAGATCCGGGTAGCGGGACAAGGGGTAAAGTGGACGGTAAACGCTGCATCATCCGTGTCATCGATACCGGTCATCAGCTCGACGGGCGCACTCTTGGGGCAGGTGCCCGATGTGTCATCGCTTGGTGGCAGGGGAGCCGCCTTGATGCACGCACTGAGCGACGAGATCGGCTTCACCTCCGAGCCCGAGGCCGGAACCATCGTGCGCCTCGTCAAGCACCTCGTGCTCACGCCCGATAGCCAACTGGCTCGACTCCACCGCCCGTAGAGCGCCACTCCACTGCCGAAATGCGAACGGAAACGCGCCCCTCCCGCGCGGGTCGGCCCGTCGAAGCTGTCCCGCGAAACTCACCCTCATGGCAGGGCGCCGAGAAGCTTCGGCCCGAGATGCGCAGCGGCATTGCTCACGCGACTGCGGGACCCGGCCCGGGCCCCGCAACGTCGTTCTTCGATTGTCACCCGGCAACGGACTCGAGCGACCGCGCCGTATCTGATCGGGGGAACGTGGCATAACACCCGCAGGCGCGGAGCCGGGACCTTCCCGGCGCTTCCCATTCGGTGCCGCAACCGCGGTAGGTGATAGCGCCGTTCTCGAGGGACGGCCGGTCGCCGAGGTCCGTTGTCGGGCAGGTGAGCGGACTCCACGGTTGTGAGTCCGCGTGATCAGTCGGGCGGGGAACGCTCCACCGAGCCAACTGCCATCGCGGACACCTCCGTCATACGGCATGACTGCTCCGGCACTGTCAAGCGGTATTTTCGCGCTACCGTCGTCGGCGTCAAGGGACCTGATATCGGATCCACCGGCAGCACGCACGTGGGTCGCCCTCGCCGGACGCTTCCTGGTGTAATCGAGG
>VAWU01000079.1 GCA_005888325.1 Actinomycetota bacterium | reverse complement strand
CCCCGTGGGTGCGCCCTGCCCGCACCGTCCCACCGGACGCTAGCGCGCAGGCACACGGTGTGTGGTCGCGACGCAAGGCGCGGCCGTCCGGCGTGAATCTATGCCTGGACAGCGTCCTCCATCCGCCGGGTGCTGGTAAGCAGCAGCTCCGCGGCGGACAGGCAGCGGCTGCGCCGTGCACAGTGTCCCGCGGCATTGAAGGGTGCGATGTGCGCGGTGATCCCGACGACCGTCGGCATGAGCGATTCGGCGTCGAGCTCGTCGATTCCGCGGCGGGAGCATCGGGAGCGAGCGCCCCACACGCGCCGGTCGGGGACGCGCCATAACACGCGCACCGAACGAGATCAGATGAGAGCCGTCAGGCGCGTCCGATTGGCACTTTGGTGCTCGGTTGCCATTTGACGGGGAGCGCGTCGAAGGCGCGTACCGAGTGCCCGCTCGGCGCTCGTTCTGGACAGCCCGAAAGCCGCCCTCCGCGTCAGCGACCCATCCGCGACTGCAACACCTTCTGCACGGTGCTCGCGTGCCACTGTGCGCCCCCATGGGCCGTGGGCACACAGTCCGCGTTCAGCCGGTCGGCGATGCCGCGGATGGACACGCCCTTGCCCCGCATGGCCTCGATCCGCTTGACCACCTTCGCGGGCATGACCGTCGGCCGCCCCAACCGCACGCCCTGCGCCCGCTTGACTGCGAGCGCGTCCTTGGTGCGCTGGCCGATGAGCCTCCGCTCGAACTGCGAGAAGTTCGCCACGGAGTTGGCGATCATCTCCCCCGCCGGGGTCGTGGTGTCCACGCCCAGGTCGAGCGCCACCAGCGCCCACCCCTTCTTCCACGATCGCTCCATGAGCCGGGTGAAGTCGGTCATGGAGCGCGACAGCCGGTCGAGCTTGGCCACCACCAGCGCCTCGGCCTCGCCCTTCTCCACCGCGTCCAGGGCCTTGGCCAACGCGGGCCGGCGGACGGTCGTCTTGGCGCTGGCACCGGCGTCCTCGTAGATGTCGAGGAGCTGCCAGCCGCGCCGCTTGGCTTCGTCGGTGATCGCGGCACCGTTTAGTGGACAGAGTCTCCGCTCAGCGCGAACAGCCGCCACTCCTCCGGCACACCCTTGAGCGAATACGAGCCGCGATCCGCGAACGTCAACCCCGAGCCCGCGACTAGGTCGGTGACGGTGCGCGAGACCATGACCTCGCCGGGCGCAGCGAGCGCGGCGACGCGAGAGCCAATGTGCACGGCGATGCCACCCACATCCTCGCCCCGAACTTCGACCTCCCCCGTATGCACGCCTGCTCGGAGGGTGATGCCAAGCGGGCGCAGCCGCTCCCGGATCGCCGCCGCGCACTGAACGGCTCGTGCCGGGCCGTCGAAGGTGGCCAAGAGTCCGTCGCCGGTGGTCTTGATGAGCTTGCCCCGATGGCGGGTGATTTCGGTCCCGCTTAGCTCGTCGTGGGCGTCCAAGAGTTGCCGCCATCGGTAGTCGCCCAGCGCGGCCGCGTGCTCGGTCGATGCCACGATGTCAGTGAACAGAACGGTCGCGAGGACGCGTTCTGTCACTCGGGCGGGCCGCGTGCCGGTAAGGAACTCCTCGATCTCGTCGATCAGCACTTCCCAATCACCCACGAAGGGAAGGTGGTCCTGACCCGGAAGCTCCACGAGCCTCGCGTCGGGGATTGTCTGGGCCATGAGCCGTGCACCGTGCACGGTGGCGACGCGCTCGTCGGTCCGGTGAAGAATCAGCGTCGGAACGCGCACCGTGTCGAGGATCGAGCGAACGTCGATTTCGGAGAGTGCTTGCAGGACAGCCCGAGCCATCCCAGGGCTCGCGCCCGCGCGCTGGAAGCGGCTCCACACGGCTCGGACCTGCTCGTCCTCCACGGCGCTCGGCGCGAAGTACTCGATCAACGCGGCAGCTCCCCAGTTCCGCTCGATGGCGTCCAGCCTGGTTTGGTAATCCTCGAACGACCAGCCGAAGGGAAAATCGGGGGCGGCGCTGAAACGGGGCGTCGTGCCGTAAAGCACGAGCGCCCTCGTGCGGTGGGGATACGTCGCCGCGAAGAGGAGGCTCATCGGGCCGCCCTCTGAGATCCCGAACAGCGCCGCGCGCTCGGCCCCCGCGGCGTCCATGACCGCACGCAGGTCGTCCATGCGCTCGTCGAGCGAAGGAACGCCTGCGACCGGGTCCGAGAGGCCAGTTCCTCGCTTGTCCCAGAGGATGAGCCGTGAGAAGGACGCCAGCCGCTGGAACATGACTGGGACGACCGGCATTTCCCAGTAGTGCTCGACATTCGAGACGAAGCCAGGCACGAGGACGAGGTCGAACGGCCCGTCACCGATGACCTGGTAGGCGATGTGCACATCGCCGCTCTTCGCGTACCTGGTCTCCGGTGCCCCCACACCCCGCAGCGTAACGGTCAGGAAGGCGCGACCGCCGCGCCAGCAACGAAGAGGAGTCCGCCCACAGATTCCGGCGCGCAGTGACGCAAGAGTTACGGATGCGCGTTCGTACGATCAGCGCTGCCCTTCATTAGATCGCGGTCGAACGCGGCCTTGTTCCATCATGCCCACGCCGCCAGCATCCCCTCCAGCCGTCGCAAGTTGCGCCGCTCGACCGGGGTGTCGGCGGTGACTTCGCCGCGGTCTACCGCGTCGAGCAGGAGGCGCAGCATCTCGGCGGCGATCATCGGACCTGGTCACGACTACCAGTCTTCCGGCTGCGCTCGGCGCCATGGTGTTTGCCTGATCCTCGGAGGGCGAACCGTCCAACGCGGCGATCTGGTCGACGGCCCGCGCATAGGCCCAGGTGGTGAATGCTCTGCAACGACCTCATCCTCGACGCCGCTCGGATGGTCGCGACCGCGGAGACGACCACCCTCCGCCCAGAGGTCAGGCGTCGACAAGGCGAAGTACCGCCTACCCGTCGTCGTTGATGATCGTGCCGGTGCCGGTGCTCCGTGAGATGGGTGGGCCGGTCGAGCCCGACAGCGCGAGCGTGAACGACTCGTTGGCCTCGGCGGCGGTGTCGCCGTACACCTTCACGAAGATCGTCGCGGAGGTGACGCCCGCCGGGATCGTGAGTGTGCCGGCACGCGCCTCGTAGTCGCTGGCCGCCGCGGCCGTCCCGTTGGCCGTCGCGAACGAAACCGCAACCGGCGCGCCCTGCGCGCCAGACAGCCGCACTGGGAACACCGCAAGCGACGTCCCCTCGTCGCCTTCGACGACGCCGACGTCGCCGATCGCGAGTGACGGGCCGCTCGGAGGGTCGTCGTTGAGGATCGTGCCCTGACCGAGGAAGCGCGTGAGCGTGGCACCGCCCTGCGGGTTCACCAGCCGCACGTTGAAGCCCTCGTTCGCCTCGGTGGTCGTGTCGCCGTTCACCGTCACCTTGATGCGCGCCTCGGTGTCGCCCGCGGGGATGGTCAACAGGCCGGACTGACCGACGTAGTCGCCCGACGCGCTCGTCGCGGTGCCGTCGTTGGTGAGGTAGGTGACGCTGACGTCGTTGCGCATCGGGCGCGCCAACCGCGCCGTGAACACGGCGACGCCCGTGCCGCCGTTGGCCTCCACCACCGTGCTGTCGCCGATCGACAGCGCGGTCACCGGGTCCTCGGCCACCGCGATGCCCCACTGGGTGCCGAAGAAGATGCGCCGGCCGTCGCGGTCGACGCTGATCCCGCGGCCGGCCCACGCGTACGTGGACGAAAGCGGGCTCGGTGTGTACGACAGCGGCGTCGAGGGGTCGTCGACGTCGAGCTGCGTCACCGCGCCCGTGGTCTTGTCGACCCGGAGGACCTCGCCGTTGGCGACGTAGAGGTCGTTCCCCGCCTCGGCGATCCCGTGGGGATGGAACAGGGAGAACGGCTGGACGAGTGTCGTCACCTGCGCGGTGGCGATGTGGACGGTGCGGATCGTGTCCCAGTCCGCGACCCACAGCTTGGTGCCGTCGCTGGTGAGGGACTCGGGCAGGCGGCCGCCGGACCGTCCGAAGCGGGCGTTGGCGCCGGTGCCGTCGACGTGGTCGCACAGCGTCGGGAAGCCCGCGAACACGCCGACTGCGGCGGTGGTCGGGTCGACGTGCCAGATCGTGCAGTCGCTCGAGACGAGGTAGAGCTGGCCGCCGGCCTCGACGATCCCGGTGATGCGGTTGAACTGGTTGCCGACCGTCGCGAACGTCGAGGAGGCGCCGGTGTACCGGTCGACTCGGTACAGGGTGTTCTGGGACCCGACGTAGAGGTACGGCCCGTACAGCGCGAGCCCGCCCGACCCGGAGCCGAGGCCGGTGGCGAATGTCGTCGTCTGGCCGTCGGAGATGGCGACCTTGCGGATCGACGAGCCGTCGGCGACGAACAGGAAGCCGCCGTCGCTCGCCATCTGCCGGGGATCGAGGAAGCGGGCGCCGGCTGCGGCCCCGTCGACCGAGCCGTTCTCCGCATAGTCGGGCGTGAAGACCGGCGTCCACGTGGCGACGTCGGTGCCCGTGAGGAACTTGAAGCTGGTGTGAGGATCGAAGCCCCCGAGGAAGATCGCGGTGCCGTCGGTGCCCACGGCGGCGGCCAGGACGCCGGTCGAGGTGAGCTCGGTCACGGCGTTGGTCGCCGGGTCGATGCGGAGCAGGGAGCCGATCTCGTCGCCGTCGCCGTCGTCGCAGAGCGCGCTGACGTACACCTGGCCGCCGATCACCACCGCGCCGTGCAGCGTGCTGGTGTAGAACGTCGAGCACGAGTACGAGACCGTCACCGTCGTAACCGCGCTCGTCGGCATGTCGAGCCGGCGGGCGCGGTCGGCGTCGGCGATCCACATCGTCGAGCCTTCGACCGTGATGCCGCGCAGGTTGCTGAACCGCGCCGCCGCGCCGGTGCCGTCGCCCGTGCCCGACATGCCCGCGGTGCCCGCGACGGTCGTCACCGAGCCCGTGGCGACGGTGAGCCGGCGGATCGTCTGGTTGCCGCGGTCGGTGATCCAGAGGTCCCCGCCCGCCAGCGCGATCCCGAAGGGCTGGTTGAACCGGGCGGCGCTGCCGACGCCGTCGCCGCTACCCGCGGATCCCGCGCTACCTGCGATCGTCGTGACCACCCCGGTCGCGATGACGATCTTGCGGATCGTGTGGTTGCCGGCGTCGGCGACGTAGAGGTTCGTGCCGTCGGTGACGAGGCCCTGGAGGTCGTTGAACCTCGCCGCAGTGCCCGTGCCGTCGGCCGAGCCGGCGAGGGGGCGCACCCCATAGGGGGTGCTCAAGTTCGAGGTGGCGAGGTCGACCCTGTCGATCGCGTTGCGGTCGGTGACGTAGAGGACCCCGCCGATCGGCACGACGTCGCGCGGCTCGTCGTAGGGGATCGGGATCGTCCCTGCTAGCTGGCGGACGGTGGCGAGCGGACCGGTGGCCCCCGCGGGGGGCGGCGCGATCAGGGCGAGCGTCGCCCCGAGGATCGACGCCAGGAGCGCCCCGAGACGGACACGATTCCCCAACCGGCGCATTTGGTCACCCTCCTCGGGCCAGTCTCGCGCGCTGACCTCGTCGATGCGCCGAAGGTCAGCCCCGACTGCCGACTCGGCGCGACGGCTGGGACCTTGCTTCACACCGATGCCGGGAACGATCCACGGCGGAGACCTACTGAGCTGGCAAGTCCGGCAGCGACAGGTCGCCGAAGTACTGGAGCAACTCGATCGCCACGTCGCTCGGGAATGGGTAGCAGTAGCCCTGCCGTAGCGTGCCGTTGCGGTTAAGGGCGGCTGTGGCCGGAGACGCTCAGGGATGTCTTCAGACGCGCCTGGGGCGATCGTGATGAACCCCGAACCGCGGATAACCCTAAAGACCCGATTCCCGCCGGTCACCGGACCCGCAGGGTCAGTGCTGTAGTTCATGCAGCCGCCCCCGGCCTGAAAGTCCGCGACCGTCGGAGTCGCAACGGCGGAGTCGCTCTGCGTAGCCCCGATCAATAGTGAGCTGTGTTGCCAATCGACGGGACCCTGGAAAGCCTGTCCCGTTGTCCCTTGGCCGCTGCCGGTGCCGCCGAACTCGTTGTACTGGCCGTCGCGGGCGCCGCCGTCGATCGCAGGCGCTACGTCTGGTTCCGGCGACTTGATGCGTCACGTTTGCT
>VAWU01000078.1:7136-15192 GCA_005888325.1 Actinomycetota bacterium | reverse complement strand
GGTCGACGAACAAGACGGTTCGTACCAGCTCGCCGATGGTCTCTGACGGCGGCGTCGTCTCCTCCATCAGGTGCAGCAGCAGGTCCTCGCGGTTGGCCCGCTCCCACGCCTTTCGGTGGAAGTAAACCACCGCGGGTTCGACCAAGTCGGTCATAGGGTCCGCCACGCCCTGGGTGGCGGCCATGAGATCGGCTCCGGAGCGGACCTCGGCCCGGAACCGCTCGTGGACGTAGAGATGGAACACCCGCGTCATGGTCTCGGAGACCCGATCGAGCGAGGCCGCGAGGACGCGCACGATCTGGACCATCGCCTCGACCGGCAGGCCGAACGCCAAGGCGGCGTTGGCCGCCTGCATGATCCCGAGGTCCTCCTCGTACACGAGGGCCTGGTCGCGGAGGCCCGCCGCGAACCAGAAGGTGTCGAACAGCTCGGGGTCCACACCGATCCTGGCCGCCGCCTGCTCCCGGCTCATCGCCACCTCGCGCCCCGGTGTGATGCCCCACCGGGTGAAGGACGCCAGCATGTCGCCCTGCTCTTCGCAGATGCGAGCCAGCTCCGCGGGCGCGATGCCCCGTCGAGCCACGAAGCCGATCAGGCGTATCCGCTCCAAGTCCTCGCGGCTCAGCTCCTCGCCCTCGTTCAAGAGCGCGAGAGATTGCCAGGCGCGGATGTCGTCGGCGTTTTCGGCAGTGATCGCCGCGGCCTCGTCGACGGTCACGATCCTGCGTTCTCCCGTCGCTGCGCCGCTCCGCCAACCTGGGTCAATGCCAGGCGGTCCCACTGCGATGTCCAAGTCCGGAGAGGCCGAATAACTCGACCACCGACGCCGTCACGCAGTTCTCGACGGAACTCGCCCTCACCCCTTCACCATGGCCTGGGTCCCGAAGCGTTGGTAGAAGCGGGCAAAGCCCGAGTGGGTGGACCTTGTCCGTCTTTTGGGCCACACGGCAACGCTACTTGCCGAACGGCGCAGTAAGAGCAGTCAGGCTTGCTAAGGCTGTCGATGCCGGAGGATGCCTTGGAGCACCGCCACGTTGTCCTCGATCGAGTTCTTGCAATCCAGAACCACGTCGACATCGGCTGGCGGCTTCCACGAACGGCTCGTTTCCACCACGTGATCCCAGGTGAGTTCGTACCAGCCCGGGATCCCCCGAGTGCGCGCTTTGACGCGTGACCGCTGGAGATCGAGGTCATCGCAGGTGGTGAGCACGACCAGGCACTCGACGCCATGCTCTCTCGCCAGGTCCCTCGTCTGGGTCACCTCCGTGGTTCGCACGAGGCCATCGAGGACAAACGGACGTGCCCCGTTGCAACTGCGCTCGACTCAGTTGCCATATCACGGCCCACCCGACGGCCCGGTACGTCGGACGATCGAGGGCCTGGAGTGTCTCTTGGACGCGATCGAACGGCGTTAGTGCCGCCATGACCCAGTCCCAGGCGAAGACGGGAGCGTTGAGCATGTCCCCGCACCGTTCAGCGATGGTCGACTTCCCGGTCCCCTGGAGGCCGGTCACAAGCACCAGCACGACCCGCAAGGATGCCCGCTCGGCGCTCGTTTCTGGACACCCCGCAGCGCGTCATTTTCGTCATCGCATCCCGGAGGGGTTGAGCCTCGAAGGCGGCCATCGGTTGGAACGGGGCCAGCACCAGACCAAGCTGTCGGGCCAAGGGCAGTCGAGCACTCTCGATCCCCGCGACCGTGCTCAACGCTACCGATGGCAACTCGGCGAGAGCTGCTCGACACCACGCCGAACGCGGTCACTGCGCGGCTCAACTCTTACAGGCCCACCAACGCCGCCGCGTTGTCGCGGAACAATGAGCCCTCGCGGATGTAGCTGCGCACCATCGGCAACGACTTGTGCCCCGTCTGCGCCATGATCGCCCGCTCGGATGCCCCGGCCGCGGCTGCTGATGTCGCCAGCCCTGCGCGCAGCGAGTGCCCCGCGAACTGATCGGGGTCGAGACCGACGCGCGCCGCGGCGCGTTTCACGATCAAGGCCACCGCCGTGCCGGACAAGCGCGCCTCGCCCACCCGACCATGACGGTCCACGGGATGGAACACCGGCCCATCGTCGATCCCCGCGGCAGCGCGCCACGCCCGCACCGCGCGCACCGGACAGGTCGCGGGATGCGATCCGTAGGGAACGCCCACGCGGCGGCCGACTGCGTCTTGGTCGGTCTTGGAGCGCCGCACGGTGATGACCAGTCCGTCGTTCTGCTCCGCCACGTCGGCCACGTCGAGTCCCACCAGCTCGGATCGGCGCAGGGCGGCGGCGAAGCCGAGGAGCAGCAGGGCGCGGTCGCGCGCTCCGGCCAGGGTGTCGGGCATCGCCTCGACCATGGTGCGCACGTCCGCGGTGAGCGCGGGGGTCTTCTGCTCGGGTGCTGTCCCAAGGGTGCGGCGGATGCCCGCCAGGGTGGTGCGCACGCGCAGGTCGCTCGTCGGAGTGGGGTGGCCCGCCGCCTGATGGGCCTGCGAGATAGACGAGACGCGGCGCTGGAGGGTGGAGGGCTTGGCGACTCGCGCCAGGTCGGTCAGATAGAGGGCGACGGTGTCGGGCGAGGCGGGAAGGGCGTCCGCGCCATGGGCGCCACACCAAGCCTCGAAGTGCGCCCAGTCACTCCGGTAGGCGCGCAGCGTGGCTGGCGCCTTGGCCGCGCCCACGAACGCCCGCGCCTCCTCGGCCAGCGTGGCCAGCGCGGTGGCGACGGCCGGAGCGGGGACCGAGCTGAGCGTTGGGTCGGGCGTCTGGCTTTCGATATCGTCATCTTATCGGAGGTCAGATCCGAGAACGAGCGATCCGTGGGGACTCGACCGATGGCTGGACTCGGAGTGACAGCGGTCCGGCTGGCACCACTCCACGTACACGCCCACCCCTCGTTGCGGCTCCGCGTATGCAGGGCGATACTCTTCGTGGCTGAGCAGCGAGCCAGAGGAGGTGTTCCGACGTCAGACGGCTCACCCACCGGCAGACCTTCCTCTCGCTCGGGTCGCGTTGGGATGGAGGAGGTTGGATGTCGAAGGAGTCAGACCGCCAGCGCTCGGTTCCCCCGCTCGCTGACGAGGCGTGCGCCACGTCTCGGCCAACGGTGACCACGTCGTCGTGGCCGTCGGGGAGATCGACATGGCCACTGCGCCCAGGCTGTGGGAGGCGTTGGCGCCGCTCATCGAGGCGGGCCATCGAGAAGTGGTCTTGGATATGGCCGGGGTCGAGTTCATCGACTCCCAGGGCATCGCGGCGATCGTCCGTGCCCACAGGCGACTGGCTCCTGAGGGTGGGACCGTCGTCATCCGCGCCCCGCAGGCACAGGCCCGCAAGGTGTTCGAGGTCACGGGTCTCACCCATCTGATCCAACTCGAAGAATGACCTGACCCGGCTCGAAGGGCCGGACGATCGTTGCCAAGGTCCTGGCTCGGTTGCCCAGCAGCCACCGAGGCGTGAGCCGGTGAACGCTTCCTCAGCGAGCGGCAGTGAAAACCTCGACGCGGGGGGAGTCGATCGGCCGCCCTTGGGTAGAAACAGGTTTCCACTGGCGCTGGGAGACACGGATGCGAGCCAGGACCTGACGCCCGACCCCGAGAGTGCGAGGGCGGCTCGGCGGTTTGTGGATCGTACGTTGGCGGGCTGGGACGGACCCGAGGCTCGCGACGATGCCGTGCTGCTGGTGGACGAGTTGGTGACCAACGCCATTCGCCACGCCCGCACGCCCGTGGATCTCGCCCTGGAGGTAGGCGACGACGCCCTGTACGTCGAGGTGTATGACGCCGACCCCGCGCTGCCCGTGCTCCGCAACCCGGGGCCGACCCAAACCTCGGGTCGGGGTCTGCCCACGGTGGCGGCGTTGGCCGATGTCTGGGGCGTGCGACCAGAACCCGTGGGCAAGGTGGTGTGGTTCCAACTGGCGGCCTCACGAGTGGGGGCCGACGACTAGGACCGGCGGGTCAGTCGCTCGGTTTCGTAAAGCGCGACCGACTCCACGTCGATCACACCAGGGGACGTTCTGCTCCATGGTGCGGGTTCGTGAGCAGGCTCACAAGCCACCCGCGGGCTCGGCCGCGGCAGGTGGGAGCCTGGCGACTCGCCTTGCCGTCAAGCCCCAACGGCGCCGGAGATGACCGTCCTCGACACGGTGGCAACGATCAACAAGTTGAGGAGCGCGGTACGCGGAACGGAGCCGAAATACGGGCAGCACTGGCTGGACACGGTTGGCCTGTCGACGAGGCACGCTACGCACGCACCGTGCTCCCGCCGCTCCCCACGAGCGCAGGGGCGGGGCGGCGTTTTCTGCGCGACCGGCTGAACGACTGGGGCTATCCGCTGGCGCACGCCGAAGTCCCATGTCTGCTCATCAGCGAGCTGGTCACCAACGCCATCGTGCACACCGGCACCTCCGTGGGCCTGAGCCTGCGTCTCGCGGGTCGGCGGCTGCGAAGCGTCGTCTCCGACGAGAACAGCCGCGTCCCCGTGCCCCGACGGTGCGAGCCAACCGACGACACGGGGCGCGGCCTGCAACTGGTCGCGGAGCTGGCCGACCAGTGGGGCGTGGAGGCCACCACCGCGGGGAAGGCGGTGTGGTTCGAGAGGAGCGGCTCCACGGGGGATAGGAGCAACGATGAGCGTCGGGTTGTGCTGTGGAGGCCGACAACGGGGGTTGATACTCACCGCCGCGAGCGCTCCTCATCGCACTTCCCAGATCGTCTGTCAACCCACCACGGCGAACAGCTTCCAGGACCCTGGCACGCCCTTGAGTTCGTGCTCGCCTCGGTCGGAGAAGACGATCCCCGACCCGGCCACGAGGTCCACTACGGTCCGAGAGACGAGCACCTCGCCGGGTTCGGCCTTGGCCGACACTCGCTGGCCGATGTGCACCGCGATCCCACCCACGTCCTCGTCGCGCACCTCGACCTCGCCGGTGTGCAGACCGGCCCGTACCTCGATGCCGAGGCTCCGAACCGCGTCGCGGATGGCACACGCGGCGCGGATCGCCCGGCCGGGACCGTCGAAGGTCGCCAGCGTACCGTCGCCCATCGCCTTGACATGGTTGCCACGGAACCGTTCCAGCTCTCCATGTACCACTGCGTCGTAGCGATCGAGCGTCTGGGTCCAGCGCCGGTCGCCGACATCGACCGCCCGTTCCGTCGACCGGACGATGTCAGTGAACAACACGGTGGCCAACACTCGATCTAGTTGCGGGATCGAGCGGTTTCCCGTCAGAAACTCCTCGACAGTGGCGAGCAGACCGTCGGCATCGCCGAGCCAGAAGATGTCCTCGCACCCTGGCAGTTCCACATACTTCGCGCCAGAAATGTGGGCGGCGAGGAAGCGGCCCTGGGTCACGGGGGTGGCACGGTTGTCGACGCGATGGACCACCAATGTCGGCACGGTGATGACCGACAGCACCTCGCTCACGTCGCTGGCCAGCGTCACCCGCAAAAAGGCGCGGGCCGTCGCGGGACTGGCGCCTCGATGACCCGCGCGGTCCCACCAGTCTCGGAACGCGGGGGCGTCCGCGACCTCCGGTGCGGCCAGGCGGAGATAGTCGAAGTCCGAGGAAGAACCCGCGGGATCGACAAAGGCTTCGACAACCTCGTCAAGCTCGGCTGCGGGCAGAGCCGAGCCAAGTCCCACCGACGTTTGGGCGAACGAGTTGACCAAGACGAGCGCCTTCACTCGATCGGGGAAAGTCGCCGCGAGCATGATCGCGACAGGGCCGATCTCGCACGTGGCAAACACTGCCACGCGCTCCGCGCCGACCGCGTCGAGCACGGTCAGCGCATCATGTGCCCATTGCTCCAGTGTCGGGGGGTCCGACAAGCCCACTGGATCGGACAGTCCGACGCCACGGAAGTCGAGACGGATGAGCCTGCTGAACGAGGCCAGACGATGCAAGAACCGAGCCAGCGCAGGCTCCTCCATCATCGCATCCACGGGGACAAACCCGACCGGCATCATGAGCACGTCCAAGGCGCCAGTGCCGAGAACCTGATACGCCAGATGCAGGCCGTCGGCGGTCTTGGCGTATTTCGTTTCTGGCAAACTCACCACGGCGGCCTCCGGCGCCCAGTCTTACTGCAAGAGCAAACGGCGGAGCGCGATCACGTGGGTTGGTGAGACTGAGGGCTTCGAGTCCTGGCCTCGCAACCTGCCCGCGGGAGCATCGCCTCCGCGTTGACCACTGAGGCCGGGGTCCCGACCTACGTGTCCGGCACGGGTCAGGTGGCGACCGTCTGGCAGTACCAGAGCGGTCGGTTCGCGCCGGTGAACACCGTCCGCCTCGACTACCTGGTCAACACCGGGGTGGCGATCCAGATCGGCGACGTGACGGCAGACGGGCGGGCCGACTTCATCGTGCCGATCGAGGCCGCCTCCGTCGTGGAGGGCTCCGTCATCTCAAAGGTCGGGGGCGACTGGCACATCGTGCCGTTCAACGCCGGGAGCTACCCGTTCAGCGCCGCGTGGGAGAACCTGAGCATCACGGGCGGCCGACTGTCCTCGATGGAGGACGACTGCGTGCCCAACTGTGCCCAGGGCACCACCAGTCAGTTCTTCTGGCACTACGACCCAGGCCAGGGCGGGCACTTCGAGCGAGGCTGAGATCAACTCTCCGTCATGGGGTGGTCACGGACACGGAGTTGCTCGGTTGGCTCTCATTGGCCACCCCATCAAACGCGGTGACGGTGTAGGTGTATGTCGTGCCCGAGTTGACACCAGCGTCGGTGTAGGTCGTCGTGTCCGGGGCGATCGTCGCGTAGGGAGTCGACTGCCCGTCCCGGTAGATGCGGTAACCAGTCAACCCTGAGCCACCGGAATCCGTGGAAGCCGTCCAACTCAACCCGACCGTGTTGTCCGGGTTCAGGGCGCCAGACAGGGTCGGCACCGACGGAGGCACGTTGTCCGGAACAAACACGGACACGAGGTTGCTCTCCGTTTGATTGCCCGCGGCGTCATAGCCCGCGACCACGTATGAGTACGTCGAGTTGGTGGGGGCGTTGTTGTCGACAAACGTGAGGGCAGCGGGGTCGACCGAGTCGGCGTACGGCGTTGGATCGCCGTTGCGGGAGATCTTGTAACCAACCAAACCGGACCGTCCGCTGTCCACGCTCCGGCTCCAACTCAGAACAGGTCGATTGCTACTGTCCAAACTCGCGGTCAATGCTGGCGCGCTCGGCGCGATGCTGTCCGGAGTGCGGGTGGTCGCCGCGTTCACCACCAGGCTGCTCATGAGCGCCGCACCGGCAGCGTTGAGATGCACCCCGTCGCCGGTCCGCAGGCTCTGATCAAGCACCGGCCCGCCAAAGGGGTAGTACGCATCCACATACTGCAAGGCTGGACTGCCTGCATGTAACGAGTGGTAGATCGTGGTGATCGGTCCCGACACTGCATCAAATGACGAGACAGCCGAGGTCGGCGGATTGTCGACCCACCAGAAGAGGGCGCCACGACTCAATCCGATGGAGCTGACTTGCGCGGCTCGCTGTGTCCAGAGGGCGAAGAACTGGGGACTCGCAGGTTGCACCGTGGTGTCGATGCTGTTGCTCTGGTCGTAGTTGCCGATTTCCTCGACTGCGATCTCGTCCGGATCGAAGTTGGAGACATATGTCTGGATCTTCTGCACCTCGTCGGGGATGGCCGACAGCAACCCGATGCCGAGATCTGCGATGAGGCTGACCGTGTAACCCTGCTGCGCGAGCGACTTGGTCGCATTGGGGCAGTAGTTACCCGTGATCGAGTTGCCCATGAGCAAGATGCGCGTCGAACCGGGCAGCCGATTTGGCCGATCGAAGGGCGTGACGTTGATCGTCTGGGTGGTTGAGGTGCTGGCCGTGGTGTTGGTCGCGGTCAGCGTGATGGTGTAGCTCCCCGGTTTGGCGTAGACGTGCGCGGGCGGGACCCGTAGGCGAGAAGTCGAGCCGTCGCCGAAGTCCCACGACCACCGCTCAACCGGTCCCGTCGACGTGTCCGTCTCATTCACCGACACCGGTGCCACCCCTCCGGACGTGTCGGACGAAAAGCCGGCCAGCGGGGGTGTCGGCGGTAGGCCGTTGCTCACCGTC
>VAWU01000078.1:545-7124 GCA_005888325.1 Actinomycetota bacterium | reverse complement strand
GGTGCCATTGGCGACGGAGCGGGTGTCCCAGTCCAGCACATAGCCGTCGGAGGTCTTCACTCCCGCGCCGAGCAGCACTCCGCCACGGAAGAACTCGACCTTCGACAGGTCCGCGTTGTCACTGGCGGAAGCGACGATCGTGGTGATGCCACTCACGGTCGAGTTGGCGGAGGGCTGAGTGAGCTGGGCGGTGGGAAGCGTTGTGTCGGCGACGCCGTCGAAGCTCAGCTCCGGAGGATGGTCGCCCTCTCGGCTGGAGAACTTCGCCGTGTCGGATCCACCCCGGGTCAACGCCAGCGCGACGATCCCGTCACCGAAGAATCCGCCGACACCAACCTCCACCCACGCGCCCGCTTGTGTCGGTTTGAAGACGAAGTTGGTGTAGCCACGGAGACCGAGGATCGAGGTGTTGGGCGCCGTCGTCCAGGTCACGGCTGATTCGTCGAAGCACGAGCTGGTGTAGGCGACCTGCACCGTGTTCTGGCTCGGGTCGGTGACCCACAGGCGCAACTTGGCGCCACTCAGCCCCGGCAGCCCCTTGACGTTGAAGACCAAGTAGCTGACCGACCCTGTACCAGCCCACATCGTCTTTGTGCTACCAAAGCTCGCGTTGGGGACGCTTGATTGCACACGCGCGTCGGAAATCGCCTTGAACTTCAATGGGGTCGTGGCTGCCGCCGAAGGCCGAGCTGCGACCAAGGCCAAGGCGGTCGACGC
This sequence comes from Actinomycetota bacterium, assembly GCA_005888325.1. Lineage (NCBI taxonomy): Bacteria > Bacillati > Actinomycetota > Actinomycetota bacterium. The sequence continues at coordinate 6,407 of VAWU01000078.1, read as the reverse complement.
GATCAGAGTCGAGACAACAGCCGAGGACAGCCATTTCGCTCGAAGCACGAAGCCCCCACCCAAGAGTGCTTGATGTGACCACCCCGCTGGTCGGAGGCGGCAGGAGCATACTTGGCCGCCGCACAGGTCACGAGGGCGATTCCGCCTCGACCGGCTCCACGTCGATCACGCTGTTCTGCTCGCGGATCTGGTTGGTCAACACCATGAACTCGTGCACCTCGGCGAGGATCGGCGACTCGTACGTGGGAGCGACCGGCGCCAGGACCTCGGGCTGCGGTGGCTTGACGGTGTACAGGCCCGTGATCTTGGCCCGGTAGTCCAGGAGCCGCATGTAGGTCGCGACCGCGGGGATGACGACCTGGGGGTTGCCGGAGTGAATCAGCGGCCAAAGGCATTGCCCGATCTCGTCGGTGCGCGCCAGCTCCAAGGTGCGTAGGTCCTGGTCGCCCTCCCGCATCCAGCGCCCCAGCCCGCGGATGACCGCGCTGCGCGCCCCGGCCGCGCTCTGGTAGCCGAGGGCGTCGGCGATCTGCTGATAGGTGCAGTCGGCGGTGCGCAGCTCGATGGCGGCGCGCTCGCGCTCGGCCAGGGCGATGGTCGAGGGCCGCGCGTCGGTGGTGGGGTCGAGGGCGGCGTGGCGGCGGGCACCGGCGCGGTTGCCGTTGCCGGTGTGGCGCGCCGCGGGGACCGCGGGATCGAGTGTGTCGCTGGGCTGCGCGGACGTGTCGACGGGCATGGCCGCAGGGTAGGGGGCGTACTCCAGTTAGAGGGTGACTCCGCTAAGTGTCGAGGCGCCGTTCACCACGCCGGAGTGCTGCAAGCGCGACCGACCCCACGCTCAGCCCCGATCGAGTACGCCGATGCTCCGCACGCTCCCGTCGAGGCCGTGCACGAACAGCTCCGCGGGCACGTGTGCGCCCTGCGATGGACCGGATGTGCGCCACCGCGTCGCCCATCTCACCGTGGCTGTCGAACTCTTCGACACCATGACGGCACGCCCATCGACCGTCATCGAGTTCGATCACGCGGAAGAACCAGCGGCCCTCGGCCATTGCCTACCAGCATGAGGCTCTGACCCATGGGGCGGGAAGGGCCGAAAGGCACAATCTCCTGTCCCGTACAAGCTCGTGATCCTGGCCCGGTCGTCCACGCGCCGCAGGTCGATCGCGGAGACCCTGCGCGCCACTGAGCTGGTCGGCATCCAATCAGTGGCCGGAGCGCCTCCCCGGCCTACGCTGAGTCCGTCGCCCCCGGGGGCTGGGTGCGGAGCCCGCCGTCCGTCGCACGGTCACCGGGGGTGGCGTCCGCAAATAACGAGCGACCCCACTCGGTGTCGGATCTGACGGGCGTCGCTCCATCGGGAGCTAGGCCCTCCAGCGCGGCCCTCGCCCGGGTACTCGGCGGTAGTGACCGATGTCGTCGAGCCAGGCGGCGCGTGCGCCTCGCCACCGCCGCGCCCGGAGGCTGCGCCGAACGACGACTGCGCCCATCATCGTGACGGCAAGGACAGCCGCGCCCAGTTCCCAAGCCATGTGTCTCACCTCGTCAGTCCTGACCCTATGGCGCGGGGGGATCGAACTCCCAGTCGCGCTCGGCGTAACCACCGCTTGGCACGATCAGCGCGCTGAGGGACAGGCGCGTGTAGCGCGTTAGCTCCGATGGTGCCGGTCATGCCGCGCGTGGCAGGGATAGGCAATCGTCGGCAACGGCATCTGCACCGCACCTAAGAGCATCTCCATGGCGATGTCGCCCTCCAGCGCCTCCGCGGCCTCCACGCAGGCCGCATCGGCGACCGCGGCGGCCAGCTCCGGTGTCGCCACTCCACCCATGGCCGCTTGTTGGATGGGCACCGTGCACCCGCGGTCAATGAACGCGCTGGTCAACATGGCGCACCTCCCCGGTGAGATGGTCTGAACCTACCGGCGCACAGCGTCGAGGCGCTCAGGTTGTCGATCGCGCCGCAGGGTGATCGTGGTGCCGAACGCGGCCACGGGGTAGCTCGCGCGGATCACCGATGTCTCGACCGTCGATGCGACGACCAGTCGGCCGCGTTGTCGACGGTCAAAGCGGTCGCTCGCTAACGCGACTCGCGCTTCGACGCGGGGCGCGTGGTGATCATGCCCTTCAAGCGCGGGGGGAGTGTGCCGGGTGCGGTCTGGCGCACACCGGGCGCGGGATCGGTCGCCGTCTCGTTGACCAATCTCGACGCCAGCTGTCGGGAGATGCCCCAGAGCCGTGCGATCGCACCGATGCTGAGCCCCTCGGTCAACGACAGGCGAAAGCAGGCCTTCCGCATCCGGTGGCGCGCCTCCTCGAAGCGCGTCAGTCGCTCGACCAGATCGGCTCGCAGTTCGCCCACCCCGATCTGGCCCATGATCTCGTGCACCGGAACCTCGCGCTCGACCTGGCGACACGCCCGCTCCATCGCCCGCTCAAAGCGGCGCAGGGCGGCGCGCAGCGTCGCCGCCTCCTGGCGGAACTCTTGCAACCCCGCGAGTGCCTGGCTCCGCTCGCTCGTCGCCGATGTGTCCCTCTGGGCGTTCGCCATACACGTCGATCTTCGTCACCCACTCGGAGTTCTTGAGCCCCAGGTCGAGCCTTCGTCAACCGGGGGTGCGCAACCCCAGTAGACGATCGCCCTCAAGTGTCTACGTGATGTGGCCGATGCTGAGGCTGCACCGTTCGCGGAGACGGCGCGGGAACGTGTCGGAGCGCCCGGGGAGCCCGTGCGTCGGAGCCGAGAACCGGGAGCAAGATGCACAGTGCTGGGGCAGTCCTTCATCGATCGTCCGCGGCCCGACGCCGCTCCGCAGCCGGGCTCGCCGTCACCGTGGTGGCCTGGACCCTCTTCGTGTGGAGCGTCGCCCCCGCCCATGCGGCGGCCCTGACCAACCTCAATTGGTCGGTGTCCAACAACCAGGTGGCCGCCACGGGCGTCACCTACTCCTACTCGTTCAAGACGGCCACCACCGGCACCATCAAGACCATCACCTTCGCGGTCTCGGGTGCGGGCCTGGGCGGGACGCCCGCCATCGTCAAGAACTACGGGATCCCCGCGGGCACGGTCGCCCGAAGCGGCCAGACCATCACCTACACCGTGACCACCGCGGTGTCGGTGGCGGCCAGCGTCCCCATCTACATCGAGCTGTCGGGCCTCACCAACGGCACCCCGGCCGGGGGCTACACCACCTCCATCACCACGCAGACCTCGGTACCGGCCACGATCGATGGGCCCACCACCTCCAACACCGTCACGCTCGCGGCCAACAACACGGCGGTGACGGTGACGCTCGACAAGAGCCTCACCTTCACGCTCGACACCACCGCCTTCACCCTGGCCATGGACCCGAGCCTGCCCGCCCTGGCCGACCAGAGCCAGAGCGTGGGCCTCACCATCCAGACCAACGCCAACTCCGGCTACACGCTCACCGTCTCGGACCTCGCCGCGGGCCTCCAGAGCGCGGGCACGGGCAACCCGGTCATCGCCGATGTGTCCTCGGGCAAGGCCACCTCGGTGACCTGGCCCGGCGCCCCCAAGTTCGGCTATACGGTGACCGGCACCGGCGCCACCGTCGACGCCGCGTTCAGCGCCTCCAAGTACGCGGGCTACGTGGCGGCAGGCGAACAGATCGCCAGCCGGGCCGGGCCCACGGGGGGCACGGCCGACACCGTCACCATCGCCAACCGGGTGGCCATCGACTTCACCGCGGCCACGGGTGACTACACCGACACCATCACCTACACGGTCACCCCCAACTTCACCTGAGCCGTGCTTCGCCTCGCTGCCATGGGCGCGCCCCACGCGCAGACCAGTGTTCGGCGTCTCTTCTTGGCGCTGGTGGCCGCCTTCCTGCTGGCGTCGCTCGGCCTTACCCCTGACGCGCGGGCCGCGCCCTCGGGGCCAGCGTCCGGGCGGTCCCTGGCGGTCTCCGTGCCCCCCGAGCCCACCGTGGTGCGTCCCGGTTCCGCCGCGAAAATCCCCATCCGCGTCCTCAACCCCGGCCACTCGCTCGTAACCGCCACGATCACGGCCCGAGAGGTGCGGCTCCTCGATGACGGGGTCGTACGCGTGGGGACTGGCCCTGACCCCGCCTGGCAGGGCCGCGTCAGCTTTACGCCGTCGATCGTGGCCCTCCCGGCGCAGGGCTACGCCGAGGTGAGCGTGAACGTCGATGTGCCCGCCACGCTCGACTCCGACCTCCACTTCGTCGGCTTCCTGGTCAGCCCCGTGCAGACGAGCCCGGGCCAGGTGCAGGTCATCAATGAGATCGGCTCCTTTGTCACCCTCGACGTGCCCGGTCCCCGCAGCACTCGACTCCGGGCGAAGCTCCGGCTACCCGGCGTGACGCTGGGACAGGAGGCCGCGGGCAGGCTCCAGGTCCACAACGTCGGGCGGTCGGCCGTGCGCTTCTGGGGCGAGAACGACACAACCGCCTGGCCCGGAAGCGGTACGCCGCGACAGCAACGCTTCGCCAAGTCCCTGGTACCGATGGGCCGCTCCCGCTCCGTGCGCGTTGTCGCACGGCCGCACTGGTGGGTGGGATTCGTCACGTTGCAGGTGCGAATCGTCTACCCCGCGGCGACCGAGGCGGCGACCCGCGAGATCGCACTGCACAAGCGGGTGCTTGTCGTCGATCCGCGGGCGCTCGTGGTGTTGGGCGGTGTGCTCGCCGCCGCCGTCGTGATGTGGATGCGTCGCCGTCGCCGCCGTCGCCGCCGGTTGGCCGCCCGAGCCAGACGCAAGGGTTCACACCGCCAGTCGCCCAGAACTCGCGCCTCGGCTCCGAAGGTCGGGGTCTCGTAGGGCGCCGCGACGATCGTCTCGGACGCGTCGAGCTTCCAGGTGGCGTCGGGGGCCGACTGACGCTGATGCCGACGACTGCCAGGTTGCGGCCCACTATCACCGCTGCATCGGGCGGCGCGAGTGGGACGGCTCGTATTGGCGTGCAGTAGTCACGCGTCCGGCGTGACCCTTTCGCCGACTCATCCATAGACCGAAGTGCGAGCCGTGCGCGTTGTCGACGGGTGTCTGGACCGTCATGGACAGCGGCTAACGCGCGCTCAGGACGGCGCGTGCGTTGAGTTGACGTGCTGGGGGCGCCCGACGAAGGGGCGCAGCGCCTGAGACAGCGCGTCGGGCGACATGACAACTCGTGCAGATAGCCGCTCTCATCCCGCGTCGAGCGCGCGCTTCGCCTCGGTGAGCGAGCCCTCCTGCGAGGCGGCCAGCGCGCCGCCCGGGCGCACGCGGGCGACGAGGGCCGCGTCGGGCTCGCCACCGCTGGCGGCCACCTCCATCGCGCCCACGTCGAGGAAGGCCAGGAGGACGCTCATCCCCACCGTGCCGGTCGTCGCGAACGCAGCGCCGTCTGATCAACTGACCATTAGGCACCGTAGCCACGAGGGAGAGAAGCCGATGACCGACGAGGACCTACACGAGCGCATCAGCCGCTTGGTGGCCGAAGAGCACGTTCTTCATGAGGCCCATACCGACCGCGGTCTAACCGGCGAGGAGCGCAGCCGCCTGCGGGACATAGAAGTCGGCCTGGATGTCTGTTGGGACCTGCTGCGCCAGCGTCGCGCACTCCGCGACGCTGGCCGTGACCCCTCGGGCGCGCGAGTGCGGAACGAGGGCACCGTCGAGGACTACCGGCAATGAGATAGACCCTGTCGCTGGTTTGGCGCAGAGGGACGGTTCCGCGCCGACCGGAAGCATCTGGGCGGGCTTGCGCTGGCGGGGGAGTCGTCGCCGTCCGTCGCAAGGCTGACGACGCTGCCGACAGCACCACGGAGTGATCGACCGCAGTTGGGGGAGGACCTGTCGCGCCTTCCATCAACGAGTGGTCGCACGACAGGAGCATT
>VAWU01000078.1:0-530 GCA_005888325.1 Actinomycetota bacterium | reverse complement strand
ACTGGCGTGAGCGAGTTCTAGTCGTTCCTCGGCCGCTTGAGCAGTACGACAACGCCGCCGTCGAGCATGGGCGTCAACCCGACGGCCTCCCAGCCCCGAGCGCCCTCCTCGTTCAGCGTTCGCACCGCCGCCGATGCCGCGGGCGAACTCGTCGGGGGTTCAAACGTTGGCAGGGAGATGATGTGGTATTCCCAGGAGGTCACGCTTGCATCATTGCTCTGTTCGTCATCACGGACGACCACGCGAGACCGAGCGCTACGGGCGGGCCGTGGAACGTCATGGCCGACGTGATGTTGACGGGCGAAGGCGGGCGCTTCCCCGCAAGACCCTGGCGCGCTCAGCGAGCGGCAAAGCGACGCATCCCGCGTTGGTAGGCCCGCGGCGCCAGCGTTCGGCCGATGGGGGCAAGCAGGGGTAGCCAGGCGGCGTTGATCTCCATCCGGGCGCCCCCCATGCGCTCCATGACCAGCTCCGAGACTTGCTCCTCGGTGCGCCGCACGAGCTTGGGCGGCAGGGAATCGTCGGGTCCG
>VAWU01000077.1 GCA_005888325.1 Actinomycetota bacterium | reverse complement strand
TTCCCCAAACGCTCAGAGATCGCGCACTACACACAGGCCGACCTCGACGGGGTCGCATCAGAACTCAACGGCCGGCCTCGACAAACTCTCGGATGGAGGTCACCATCTCAATCACTCGACGAGGCGTTGCGTTGACCCCCTGAGACCGCAGCAGTTCGGGGCGCGGTCAACATCGTTGCCAGAGGAGGGATGAGCAAGGTGACGGGTCAATCGTCGTCGACATCCCTTAGACCTGGGCCACCACACCCACAATGACGATGCTGATGCCGCTCAGATGCCCGATGCTGCTTGCTGCGAAGAGTTTCCAGCCAAGGGAGCGTTCGGCGAAGTGATCGCCAACGCCCTGGAGCCAGTTCGTCGTCCCTCCGGCCACGAAGAGCGCCGAACCGGTGATCAAGAGGAGAGCGCTCGCGGTCTCCAGCCAGGCCGTGAGTTGCGAAAGGCCCAACGCAACAGAAAGGCCGAAGTGAACAGCCCCCTGGATGATCGCGGAGAGATGCGCGATGACAAGGTGTCGAGACGCTTCCGGCGAGCGCATCCGCGACTGGGAGATCGGGATCCCGAGCACGAAGCCGTATCCCAGGCTGAGAGTGCCGTAGACCACGAGGATCTTCTGCGCGGTATCCATGTGGACATCGTGCCCTCCGCGAGCGCCGAGCGGCAGTTCGGGCGCGGTGATCAGGTCGTCCATCCGAAATCAGGACTGCCGCCGCCAGTGCGTCGTTTCTCCTTGAAACGTGAGAGTGAGGCTGTCGCCGCTCAACGTGTAACGCGTTCGCTCCTCGTTCGGATGCGACGGCTGGTTACTGACGATCTCGTCGCCCTCCACACGATAGGTAAGAAGCATGAGACCTTCCCTGTCGGGTGTGAGCATCAACTCTTCGTCCGGACCCGGCACCGTGTAGATGCAACGACCGTTGGCGAGGAACTCCATCCGATCGCGCCCACCTTCCGCGACCCACACTCCAAGCAGCGCCTCAGGAGGTTCCGGGGCCGTGCCCTTTCGGCGCCACCGCATGGCCGAATGGTGCCAGATGGTGCCGCGCCCGAGCGGCTGTCAGGGCGCTTGCGACGTACACATTGCCCGATCCGGGAGCGCCGAGCGGCAGTTGGCTGCTACCACTCCGCGTTCGCGTAGGACTGCGGCTGGCGGTGTCGAGTGATTGCATGGCGCGCTAGACCACCTCGGTCTGCTCCCGCAGGATGCGGACCGCGCCCAGGGTCCCGAGACCGGCCAGTCCGAACAACACGACCGAGCGAGCTAAGCGATGACGCGCCGGTTGGCGGCACGTCCCCTTCGACGGGACGATCAGCACCGGCGCGACAACTTGTGGCTCGTGCCCGGTGGTGCCCGCCACGAGGACGCGTTCCGTTGGCTCGAAAGCCGAGAAGACGGGCGACCGGCAGTCAATGTGGACGACGCCCTGGCTCACTTGGAACGGGAGAAGGGCGAGACCGGCGGCCCACAACACCACAAACAGCCCGACGAGCATCGCGACCCGCCGCGCGCGGTTCACAGCGTCAGGATAGAGCGGTGCGTGCAGAAGCCGCTCGGCCTTCCCTACCCCTACGCTCGGTTACCACGTCCTGACGAGCAGCCAAGCGGCACGTAGCGGCAGTTCGGGCGCGGGTCAGGATCGTCGCGCCCCAACGGTTCGCCGGATGAGTGCGCCAAGGACTGCGCCCACGAACACGACCACGAGCACGATACCCACGAGGACGATGACGGCGACCACATGCGACGTGTCGGCACCTGGCCTGACTGTGTCGTTGCACGAGTTCGCCTTGAGCGTGTGGATCGTCGTAGCCGGAGTCAGACACGCGGCGAAGACCCGGACGACGATCATGGCTGTTGGACGATCGCGTCACGCAGCCCGGTTCCTTGATCCTTGCCCATCGGCGTCGATGCCCGATGAGGGCGACCCGAGCGGCAGTTCGGGCGCTGGGCGACGAGAGCGTGGAACGAGCGTTAGGGGACGCTCGTCGTGTCCAGTGTTACGTCGTCGTTGGAGATGGTGAGTCTGTCCCCACGCAAGGCGAGCGCCGCCCCAGTACGGAGCGCGCGCGTGATGCGGGTCTCTTGCCCCGAAGAGGCTGATCCGCAGCCGACTTGGCTCACCACGCCCATCGGGCGGACCAAGTGATGGGCGGCGTCGACTGAGTACGTTGCGTCCAGGCTGTTGCAGCCCATGTCGGCGGTGAAGTGGTCCGTGGTGAAAGAGATCTTCGGAGCGGTTCCTGGATCAATCGCCACATCAGCACCGCGTTCCGTGATCCGAGTCACGCGGAACACCCGACCGGCAAGCTGGCCAGCGACAACCGGCGGGGCGAGCACCGTTGTCGGGGCCGGTACGGAGGCCTTGGGCGCGGCGCTGGTGGTCTGGTGCCCCGAGCAGCCCGCGAGACCCACGCCAAGCACCAGTGCTGCGGCAACGGCAATGGGCTTCACGCTGTTCTGACGTATCGGCCTCATCGGCGGTTCCCTCCGCACCCAAGCATGATGCTACTTCCGCGCCTCGGCGGGCCGAGCGGCAGTTATGGCGCATCAGGCGGGTCGAACAACGCGAGCTCGCGCGCATCGGGCCGCTCCAGAGCCGCATCCCATTGCTCAAGGTGTTCGCGCGTGATCGCGGCCGATCCGAGTCGCTCCTCCATGGCGCGCTCTCGTACCCTCTCCAACAGGACATCGACCGGGGCATCAAGGAAACGAAGCTCGACCGCGGCTCCCTCCTGCCTGGCGGCGATCCGCAGATGGTCACGCTCGACCCGTGACCACAAGCCCCACTCGATCACGACGGTGCCGTGCAAGCGCAGCACCGCCACCGCCACAGACCACTGCATGCTCTCGATCGCGACGCGTGTATCGCTATCCCATAGGTCAAGCCCGAGTGCGGCCATCCATTCGTCGGGGCACAGCCGCACGGCCCGCATCTCGCGCTGAAGTCGTTGAGCGAGCGTTGTCTTTCCGGTTCCCGGCAGTCCGCAGACAAGGATGAGCCGGCCGGCAGACATCGTCCCTTCGTTCATCCGCTCAACATCATTGCCCGCCGGGTCGCGACCGAGCGGCAGTTCGGGCGCGTCCGCGTCACCCGCGATCGACGACCGACAACCGCACAAAGGACTGGCGCGGAACCAGGGTGCCAGCCGGTGGCCAGTGCTCCCTCACGAAGCCGTTCTCAGCCGGCATCTTCTGAGATGCCGACGTGGCCTCGCATCGCAGTTCAGCAGCAGCGAGACACGCCCTTCGCCCTCGCGAACGACATGCCGAGCAGGGCGGGCACTGTGGTGGAACTGGCTGTCATAATCCCAGCTTGCCTCAACCCATCGCGCCCGAGCGGCAGCTCTGGCGTGGCGGAGGCAAGGCGTGACGCCAACGTTCGCGGCCCGCGAGCGGCACTGGCGGCGACCCGTTGGACTCCGTCGATGGCATCGTGATGTCTGATGCGTCTGTACCTTTCCTCGTTTCGGATGGGCGACCGATCCGAGCAGCTTCCGAGGCTGGTTGGCGGCGCGAAGAGGGTGGCCGTCATCGCGAACGCGATGGATGGCGACCATACGGCGGCTCGTAGCGCTGGCGTCGAACGCGAGGTCACGGCTCTCTCGACGCTGGGCTTCCGGCCGGAGGAACTCGACCTCCGTGCGTATTTCAATCAGCCCGAGGCCGTTGAAGCCGTCCTCGCCGACTTCGGATTGGTGTGGCTTCGTGGCGGGAACGTGTTCATGCTCCGCTACGCACTTCACCGAGCAGGTGCAGACGAGGCGCTAGCCCGCCTCCTCCATCGAGACGCATTGGTATACGCCGGTTATAGCGCCGGTCCCTGCGTTCTCGGGCCGACGATCCGAGGCTTCGAACGAACGGATGACCCATGGATCGTGCAGTCCATCTACGGCGGAGAGCCGCTCTGGACGGGCATGGGCATCCTCGACTTCGTCGTCGTTCCCCATGTCGATTCGCCGGAACACCCCGCGTCGGCGGCGTTGAGTCGCCTTGCAGCCGCCTACGAAGCGGACGGCGTGCCATACCGAGCGCTGCGTGACGGTGAGGTACTCGTCATCGATGGCCCCGACTGTTCCGTGTACTGAGCTCTCTCGTGCTGCGGAACTGCCGCTGAGCTTGACGACGGTTCCGCTCGCGAGCGCGCCAGATTGCCCGATGAGGGCGGGCCAATCAGGCAGTTCGGGCGCGATGGGAGTGGGCGCCGCGGCATGAGGTGCTCACAGTCGCGAGCGCCCCCGAACGGGTCTTGGAGGGCAGTCGACTGACGGATGGCCATCCGCGGGACGTTGACCCGGGTCGAGGCGTCGGCGCGGCCAGTCACGTGGCCGGCGCTGGGGCGCGCCGGCACCGGAGCAGAAGGATGGTGGGCACGGGCGCTAACGGTTCGACAGCGCGTTCGAGCGAGAAGCCCGCCTCTATGAGCGCGTTGAGGTAGGTGGACATCGTCCGGTGCGATGAACCGACACGGATGCGCACGCCGTCGGGATTGTGGTCGGTCGATGTCCACCAGCCCTCGTCGAAGTAGGACCCCTCCGGCGGCCAGCTCGAAAGTCCTGCCTCGTTGCCGGGGAAGCACGGGTGCACCATCGAGACCACGAACCAGCCACCCGACCGAACCGTCCTCGCGACCGCCGCGAGGGGGCCGTGCAGGTCGTCGATGTCCATCATGGCCATCTCGCACACGGCGCCGTCGAAGAGACCGCCATCCCACCACTGGTCGGGGTCGGCGATGTCAGTCGCGTGGTAGGTGATCCCAAGAGGTTGGGCTGCCTCGCGGGCGCGTGCTTGTGCGATCAACTCCACGGAGATGTCGACGCCGACGACGCCTGCGCCCAACCGAGCGAGACCCCGCGACGCGCGACCGTGCCCGCATGCCACGTCCAAAATCCGTGCCCCGCGCACAGTCTGAGGGAGGAGACCGCCTACACCTTCGGCGATCAGCCCCTCTCCGTCCTCGACCCAGCCGCGATACCAGTCGGCGATCGTGTCGTAACGTGCCTTCCTCGCCACGACCTCTTGCCTAGCACTGTCCCAGAACCCGGGCTCGAGGTCGTTTCTCGCTCCGACGGCACCCGCACCACCAGATCAAGCAGACTCCAACGGTGCTGACCCAGATCTACGGGCTGACAGCGGTGGGCGACACGGTCGAGGTCGACCGACTCCAACCCGATCACATCGGCGTCGTCCTCGACGAGGGCATCGAGACCTGGGACAGCGTGGACGATGCGACCGCCATTGAGATCGCTCGGGCGATCGAGAACGCCCGGCTCGTCGCGCTCTCGCTGTCGACCGACTCCAGATCGGGTCCTGATGACGGCAGAGCTGCTCAACCCCGGCGATCGTGCATCTCGCCCGTGCTCACGAGATGACGCCAGCGCTGCTCGGGCGGCACGGACAGACTGCCTGATCCGCGGGGGCCGAGCGGCAGTTAGGAGCGCCGCCGTTCGAGGCGCCACCACCACGCGAATACCGGTACCCCGAGTCGTTCGGCTACCCGCTGAGATGACAGATTCTCGGACGAAGTGCTGTAGAACGCCGTGCGTCCACCATCGGTGATGAGATTGGCCCACCTGGCCGTCGTGTGGGCGCCGAAGCCGTTGCCTCGGTAGGCCGGGTACGTCCAGAGACCCGCTTCTGCGCCCGTGGCCATCCCTGGCGGTACTGCATACCGAAGCCACGTTGCCGTTGATGACGGCCACTGCCCAAGGACCGCAACCTTCGACTGGGTCGCCCTTGGGTATTAGCGCTCGCAGCGCCTCGGCCTCTTCACGATCGTATGTCTGAACATCAGCACGTGAAGGAGCCGTGATCCCGGCAGGGATCACGTAGGAAGGACCCTCCTCGGTGACAGGTTGAGTCCCAGTCACCGCCGCAATCGCCTCCACGCAACGGCGCGAAGTCGATGGTCGCCAAGGCAACGTCGTCGCGAGAGCCTCACCTTCGATCATCTCGCGCAACGTGTCGGCGAGTGACGTGGGTAGTTCTGTAGAGAAAGCAACGACGCGAGCAACGGTCGAATCGCCACCCACAAGGTACGGCGCCGACCGACCGTATGGCACACGACCGTGTAGAAGCCGTCCCTCCGAGTCGCGCACCCACAACGTCTCAACCTCTCGGTCAAGAAGCACCTCGTGGTCGTTCGTCACCCGCACAGAATGCCCAGTGAGGATGGGGAACGCCATTGATCAGGGTCCACCGCCAATGTGTTGGTTAGACCAGCACGCAGGAGCCGCTGACCGTAGCCACCGTACGTCGCGCAGGGGCACGCCGGCGTCGAGGGCGGCGGTGATGAAGGCGTGGCGCAGGGTGTGCGGGCCTACCCGCTTGGCGATGCCCGCCCGGCGGGCCAGGCGACGCACGATGCGCGCCGCAGCATGGCGATCCAAGCGGGCGCCAATGCTCCGAGCAGGATGGGACCTTCGCAGCGCTCGCCCACCGCCAGGTCCAGCGCCCGGGCGGTGCGGGGCGCGAGCGGAACGGTGACCACCTTGGCTCCCTTGCGGGTGATGGTGAGGGTGCGATGGCCGCGCTCGAGCGCCAGACGCTCGACGTCGGCGCCGATGGCCTCGGAGACCCGCAGGCCGTTCAGGCACAACAGGGACACGAGGGCGTGGTCCCGGGCTCCAGCCAGGCCCGCGGCCACCAAGAGCGCACCCACCTCGTTGCGGTCCAGTCCCACGGCGTGGGACTCGTAGTCCAGACGCGGCTTGCGGACGTGGACCGCGGGCGAGTGCTCGATGACGCCCTCCTCGACCGCGTAGCGGTAGAAGCCGGTGACGGTGCCCAGCCGACGCGCGATGGTGGCTCGCGCCCGTCCTCGGACCTCCAGGTGCCGGGCGAACGATTCGATGTCGGTCGCCGCGCACAGAACAGCGCGAGGTGGTGTTCTGCGCACCAGGTGGCGAACTGACGCAAGTCGAGCGCGTACGCCTCTCGGGTCAGACCCGAGTAGCCGGCCAGGAAGCCGATCAGTGCCAGACGCTCGGGGCTGGTGACGAACGGGTCGTAGTGCTCGATGGCGGTGGAGATGGTCTTGGGTTGCATGGCGGAGCCTCCTTTGATCGGAAGCTCCCAGCTCACGCCCGCAGCCGCATGAGGCGCCCGCGATCAGCGTTCAGCCGAAGGCGCGTCCGCTCCAGAGCGAAGCCTCTTTGTGTCAACGACCTTGTTCGCGAGCGCGCCGAAGCAGCGCCTGTTGGTGGGCGCGTAGTGTCGTAGTGGGTCCGGGAGTGACTTCTCCGAAGAGCCGGTGTTCAGGGTTCAGCCGGCCACGCTGGAATAGAAGAGTCGTCCCTGGTCTGTCCTCCCGGGCCCGCCTCAGCCGGCGTCGACCACGAGCTGGCGGTAGACCGCGTCGCTGATGCGCCGCTTGAGGGCGCGCAGGGCTTCCTTGCGGCTCTTGCCCTCGGCCAGCTTGCGCTCGTAGTAGATGCGCCCTGGTGTGTCGTGGCCGACCTGGGTGACCGCGGCCATGTGCAGCGCATGGTTGAGTTGGCGGTTCCCCCGAGGGTTGAGCCGGTGACGAACCTGGGGCCCGCTGGAGGCTTCGATCGGCGCGGTGCCGTTGTAGCGGGCGTAGTGACCACTCGTCGGGAAGCGCCGCACATCGCCGGTGTGGCCCACGAGCAGCGCGGCGACGATCGGCCCCACGCCGTGGATGTTCGTGACGGTGGTCCCCGACGTGGCCACGGCCTGGTCGATGCGCGCCTTGAGCGCGACCAGCTGGTTGTCGATGCGGCGCACATCGGCCAACAGAGCACTGGCCAAGCGCTTGCGTTCCGCCTCCACGAGCTCGAGCGGACGCATGGCTCGCAGCGCCCTCCCGGCGCGCTCCGCGGAGAGCCGACGAGACAGACCGCCGGGAATGAGCAGGCACAACAGTGCATGCAATCGACAGATCGCCTGGGTGCGCAGCGCGATGAGGTCGTGGTGGCGGTCGGCGAGCAGGCGCAGCACTGCGGAGTGGTCCATCGCCACCACCGATCGCAGCCCCGCGTGGCGCAGCGCCACCACGGCGGCCGAGCGAGCGTCGTGCGGATCGGTCTTGTCGTTACGCCCGGCATCGAGGAGTCGCACCCGCGCCGACAGCGCCGGGGGGACGTCGAGCACCACCTCGCCCGCGGCGACCAGCTGCTGGGCCAACAACGCTCCGAGTCCACTGGCTGCTTCGATGGCCCAGGTGCGGGGCGTGAACGGTTCGGCGAAGTGCAAGAAGCGGTCGCGCTGGCGGCGATCCGCAACCACCCGCAACTCACCGACCAAGCGTTCCTGCCGGTCCAGCACCGCCGCAGTATGAGACCCCTTGTGAGGGTCGATCCCGATCACGAACACGATGTCCTCCTCAAGGTGCGAGCCGCTGTGGATGCCACGGCGGGCAGTCCTGATGAGGGATCGATTGCTCGCCTCTTTCGAGCCACGCCGCAGCGAGAACCCGGCGGGCGGTCGCTTCG
>VAWU01000076.1:3321-8752 GCA_005888325.1 Actinomycetota bacterium | reverse complement strand
CTCCAGCGGCCGCGGTGTGCATGTCTACGTCGCGCTTGACCAACTCCAGCCCGCCGGCATCATCGAGGCAACGAATTACCGACTCAAGACGGCACTCGCAGGCGACCATAAGCACGCCGCCAACAGCCTGTTACGACTGCCCGGCACAGTGAACACAAAGCCCGTGCCGGGCGGTCAGCGCGTTGGCGGAGTGCCACCGGGCCACCACCCAGAAGTTCGGGAACGGCGCGGCCCGAGAGGCGAGTCGCATCATCGCCAAACAACGGTCCGAGCACGATCACGCTGGGCGCTGGTGCAAGGACGTCGGCTGTCCGGCCGAGCCGCGCTGGATGGGCGAGGAGTCCGACGAACGCGTGGGCCATGGCGAGGCCCTCGATCTGTTTCGCCGTTGGACGATGCCCGAGCTGCTCGACGCCGAGCGGTCCTTCAAGTGGACCATCCGCGGCATGCTCGTCGATCCCACGTACGGGATGGTGGGTGGAGAACGCAAGGTTCTCAAGAGCCACGTCCTGACCTTCCTGGGGCTCGCGGTGGCGTCGGGCGTGTCGCTGTTCGGCCAGTTCACCGTCGACGAGCCCGCGCCGGTCGTGCTGTACGTGGGCGAGGGGGGCCGGGTGCCCTGGACCAATCGCGCCGAGCGCATCGCCGAGGCCATGGCGATCGGCAAGCTGCGCGACGTGCCATTGCATCCACTGTTCGAGACCGCGCCGGTGACGTCCCTGCGGTTCAAGGAGACGTTGGAGCGAGACCTGGCCGAGGTTCGGCCTGGTCTTGTCGCGGTGGACCCGTGGTACGCGTTCCACGGTGCCGCGAGCAACGCGTCGAACCTGTTCGAGGAGGGCGCTCTACTCACGTCGCTCAGCACGCCGTGCCTCGACGCGGGCGCCTCACTCATCGTGGCGTCGCACTTCAACAAGACGGGCACGGGTCGGGGGCTCGACCGCATCACCCAGAGCGGCGGCCAGGAGTGGTCGGACAGCTGGCTGCTGCTCAGCCACAGGGTCGCCCCTGACGTCGAGAGCGGCCACTTCAATCTGCTGCTCGAGGTGGGTTCGCGCCAGTGGGGCGGCTCGACCTGGGAGTTGGACCTCGAGCTCGGCCGCTTCGACCAGGAGCTTGGCGAGTTCGATGGTGCCATCAACTGGGAGTTGCGCCGACACCGACCCGGACAGGACCCGGAGGACGACACCGCGAAGCTCGCCATCCTCGAGCGCCTGGCCGACATGCCCTGGACGTTCACCAAGACCGAGGTGATCGACAAGACCGCAGGCAAAGCGACTTGCGCGCGAGACGCGTTCAACGCCTTGGCGAAGGCCGGGAAGATCGTCGCCGAGCCCCTCCAGCACACCGAGGGCGGCCGCAAGGTGAAGCGGTCGCTGTGGGCGACTGCCGACCAACCCCGTCCCGATGTGGGACCGGGTTCAACGGAGTTGGTCTTGTGACTCACGAAAAGGCTGGTGAGAGGTCATTTCCAACCCCGTCCCGTCATGGGACGGGGTTGGTCGACCGAGGTGCACAGCGGGACGGGTGTTGGGGGTGGGGTCAACCCAACCCCAACCCCGTCCCTACCTATAGGGGACGGAGTTGGGTTGCCCGGCGGACTGCCCCGCGTGTGTCTCGTTCAGATTCTTATTTCGCGGGCGACAGAACGCGCTTACCCGACGGTACGAGGATCAGGCGGTCACCGCGCATACCCCACTCCGGGTGGCGAGAGGGAGTGGCGCATTGAGTCCGCGGAGGCCACCTTCCCCGTGCATCCAGCCGGGCTGTCCCGAGGTGGTCGAGGGCGGTGGGCTGTGCCCGGAGCACCGACGAGCCCGCGAACGAGCCCGCGGCACGCCGAGCGAGCGCGGTTACGGTTCGAAGTGGCAGCGGATCGCCGCCCGCTACCTCCGCTGGCATCCGCAGTGCTCGTGGGTCGAGGATGGGATGCGTTGCGGGCGTCCGGCGACCGATGTGGATCACGTTGTGCGCCGCAAGCTGCTGCTCGAGCGGGGCGTTCCGAACCCGGATGCTGACGAGCACCTCCAAGCGCTCTGCCACGCCCATCACTCGCTCAAGACGGCGCGCGAGACGGGCCTGGGGCGTCATCACTGAGCGTGGGGGTGGGGTACCACCACTTCCGCCCATATCGGTCATACCGCTGGCTAAGCGCGCGTGCGCGGCCGCGATTCGAGGCCATTTTTTGAAAGCCGGGGTGAGCGATGCCGCAGCGGCGTAAGCCCGACCACCTTCGCACCCTCCACGGCCAGCAACCGCGGGCGGGCCGGGCCAAGCGCGCCCGGGGCGTCGACCGCTACGACGCCGACCCGCCGACCTGGCTGGCCCGCGAGGGCAAGGCCGAATGGCGCCGCCTGCTGAAGGCGACCGCCGCGTACCCGACCTGGCTCCAGGAGGTCGACCGAGGAGGTCTCGCCTGCTACTGCGCCCTGTGGGCGGAACTCGTTGAGGCCGCGACCGACGTCGCCAAGCGCGGCGCCCTCGTCCCTGGGCGCTCATCAGCGGATCAGGCCCGCGGCGGCGATGGCGGCGAAGCGATTCTGGTCAAGAACCCGTCGGTACAGGTCATGCGCGACGCGCAGGCGGCGTTGCGCGCGTGGTCGAAGGAGCTGGGCTTCACACCCGACGCTCGATCCAAGGTCGAACGGGGCTCGATTGAGCGAGTCGGCGACGACCTCGAGCGCCTCTTGTCGGTTGAGCGGCACTTCACCCCAGGACCCTTTGACTGATGCTCGACGTGCCCAGCACGCTGCTGACTGGCTCGCGAGCGAGAAGGCCGATCGTTCGGTTTCGCCGACCCGCGCTGACCAGAACGGCACAGGGCCGAGACCCCGCCGCGAAGGCACTCTCCCCACTCGGCCTGGCGTCCGCAGTGACGGCCAAGCTCTTCGCCACTCTCGTCGCCGCCGGGTGTGACCGGTGACGACGACGGACTCGAGCACCTGCGCCCAGGGGGTGCGGCGGCTGCCGCGGTCCGCATGTCGGAGCTCGACCCCCCGACCAGGCCGACGAGAACCCCGCCGGCGCGGGCGAACTATGACCACGTCGGGCGCCCTGGGCCAACCGCCGCGGATTGATGGTTGCCCCTCGACGGCCAGCGCTGCCCCTCGACGTAGGCTGCCTCCAAAGCTGGTCTGCGGTCGCTATGATCGAACAGGTGTTCGGAGGAGATGGACTCGTGGCGGATGAGCAGGCGCTTGTGCTTGCCTTCACGGAGGCGGCAGACGCTGTCCATGGCGTGAGCCGCCATCGCGTCAGCGACCTCCTGGAGACCATTGGCTCACCTGAGCGGCTCCTGGGCGGACTCACCGGCCTCGAGGCTGTCGATCTCGACCTGGCTCGACGCTTGGTGAACGCGTTGCCCGATGATGCCGTTGTCCGCTGGAGGACGACGCTCGCTTCTCTGCGCGAGTCACATCCGGATGTGCGCCTCGTAACCGTGTGCGATGACCGCTACCCGGTCAACCTTCGCCAGGCTTACGATCGCACTCCGATTCTCTTCGTTCGGGGCGATCTCGACGCGCTCGGCGAGCGCTCCGTCGCCATTGTAGGGACGCGGAAGCCATCTGCCGACGGTCTCGAACAGGCGCGCCGGCTCGCTACGGGGCTTGCGCGCGCTGCCGTTACGGTGGTGTCGGGACTCGCAGAGGGCATCGACACAGCCGCGCAGACAGCCACGCTGGAGGCCAGAGGCCGCACTACTGCGGTCGTCGGACATGGCATCGTCACTCGGACGTATCCCCGCTCGAACATCGATCTCGCCGAACGGATCGTCGCCAGTGGCGGTGCTGTGGTCTCGCAGTTCTGGCCGACAGCGCCGCCGACCAGGCAGACCTTCCTGATGCGCAACGTCACTACGTCCGGGTTATCGCTCGGAACCGTCGTCGTTGAGGCTGGCGACACGTCCGGCGCTCGCCAGCAGGCGCGCAAGTGCCTCGAGCATGGCAAGCAGCTGTTCCTCCTCGACGGTCTCGTCATGCATCAGGAGTGGGCTGAGCGGTACGCGCAGCGGCCAGGTGTCGCTGTGGTTCGAGATGTCGAGGAGGTCCTCGACCGTCTCGATTCGCTCGCGCCGAGCGGGCAGCCGGTGCAACTTACGCTTGGCTGACGATGTGAGCAGCTACGAAAAGGCTGCGGGTGGCCTACTCGGCGCGGCTTTGCCGGTGAAGCCACCGGGCAGTGGTGTGTGCAGGATCTGCTGCACAGGGATCGAGGACCAGTACGCGGAGTGTTACAGCTGCCTGAGAATTGGAGCGACGCTCGGGCGACCGCTGCAGCCGGTCACTCCGATTTCACTTTCCATGCAGGACACTCAGATCTACACGACGCTGAAGCAGTACAAGGGCCCTAGCGCGAACGTCGCAGCCCGCCAGCGCCTTCGGCTCGCCGGCCTCATCGGTCTCTTCCTCGACCGCCACGCTCGCTGCCTTAGTCCTGACGAATGGACCGCCGTTGCTGTCGTGCCTTCAAAGTCCGGCCGTATTGGACAACATCCGCTCGAGACGACGCTGCGCATGATCCGCTCCGTCAGGACCGAGGTTGCTGATGTCCTGCATATCGGCCCGGGCGGCGTCGGGCGGAACACGGCTGCGATTGATGCCTATCAGGTCGGAGGGACGGTCAAGGCCCAACGGGTTCTGCTCGTCGATGACACCTACACCACCGGCGCCCATCTGCACGCGGCTGTGGCTGCGCTCGAGATTGCTGGCGCCACGGAAGTGGTCCCACTCGTCGTGGGTCGTCACCTCCGTCGTGACTGGTTGCCGTCTGCACCGCTCATCGAGTGGACGATGGATGCCAAGAACCGCTGGTCGCCAGATCTGTGCATTCACTGCCGCCTCTGAGGCCACAAGGGAAGGTCAGCGTTTGTCATCGGGCCCCCGAGATGGCGCTCTATCGACAGATTCCCAGCCCCGGCGATTGGGTTTCCTTAGACGCCCGGCGTCGGTACTGGGCGATCCATTCACGGCGCACGGCATGACAGACAAGTCCGCCATCGACGTGCACCTCACGCCTCCGGACTCAGCGGTACGGGCGAGGCGCCGGCTGTGCGGCTACCCCACCCTACGGGGCACCACCACCTGCCGGGCACCGCCCACACCGCTGGACATCAGCCACGACCGGTGGATGGCGACACCCACGGTGCAGGAGCTGCAGAAGCGTAAGCTCACCTGCTTCCCGGTCGGCCAGGGCTTCCTCGGGATGAGCGAGCCCATGAAGGAGCTCATGCGCCTGGTGAAGGGCCAGGAGCTCAACCACGGCGGCAACCCGGTGGCGCGCTGGAACGCTGACTCGGTCGAGGTCAAGCGCGACGACGCCGACAACATCAAGCCGGTGAAGCCGGACCGCGAGCAGAGCGGCAAGCGCATCGACGGCATCGTCGCGCTGGTGATGGCGATCGACGGCTGGATGCGCCGGGGCAAGAAGAAGG